>NZ_CAWNQF010000073.1:0-62640 GCF_963876465.1 Xenorhabdus sp. KK7.4 | reverse complement strand
CACACGTTACATGAAACAGTTACACGTAACCATTGTTGTCGGTATATGTGGCAACTGCTCAGTAATGTGAAAAAATTCTTGAAAAAATCTGCAAATAGATTCTTTCAGATAAAGTAAATCGAGTGTCCCACTATTATGAAAAGTTATTTAGTGTAAATCTTTCGTCTAATTTCCCAGACATGACATGAAGTTGTTTACACTCTAATGACAAAGCATACTCCAAAGCCTTATGCACTCCATCGGCAAACTCTGTTTCGCGTCCAGGTAAACAAGCAATACCTCTCTCACCACTGTCCCAATTTCCCGCAGGCATATTGAACAATACTTGTGTAAGTTGGTATTCTTGTAATAATGCAGTAAGCCTTTCAACTGATTCAGAATAAGGAAACAAATATTCTACACCTTTAAAACCTGTTCCTGATGCTCGGGTAAAGCGCTCAATAAAAGGAACTTCGTTAAACATCATGCTCAGGTTAGAAGAAAATTTGCACACAATTAATCCCTGTCATATTTAGCGTAAAAAAATCCAACTATCGTAACTATATTTAATCCCCAGATAGACGCTCAAATACACGTGAGTACTCACAATAAGCCATATTTCGACTTAATATTCATCGATGCTACCTTATATTTTTCGACTCACTGATATTGTTGGTCACTTTTTTTAATTAATGAAATATCTTCTGAGAATGATAAAAAAAGTCAACCTCACCAAAATTGCCTGATTTTAATGCTAACCAACAATCACTGTGCAAGTCATATACCCAAGGAACTCCAAGGGCAATAACCGCACCAACTTCTACCTGACGAATACCTAAACTTTGCACAACTCTGCCAGAAGTTTCTCCTCCTGTGAGGATAAAAGTATTGAAACCTTTCTTCCTCAACTCATTAGCAATTTGAGCAAAAATTTGTTCAATTATTTTACTGAGTTGCAAAAACCGATGCTTCTCCTGAATCAGTTTTAATACTCCAGGTGGCTGAGTGCTATACAACATAGGTGCCAAACCTTTTATTGGCTGCTGAATAACCCAGTCAACTAAAAGATGAACATAATCAGAATTATTAATGCATTCATCGATATCTAGTGCCATTGTTGGTGCTTCTTTTTGGTACTCGGTGACTTGTTGATATGTCATCGTAGAACAACTTCCTGAAAGAATGACTGCCTTTTTATTTCGGATAGATGGGAGCGTTTTCATTGACGATGTTTTTTTTGGACTATGTCCGGTGTAATAACGAGCAATTGCTCCCCCTAATCCTGAACCACCAGTAACAAATGCCATATCAGGAATAGCTTTTGCTATGAGTAGTAAATCATCCATAAGCAAAGTATCTACCACAGCGTAACGGGCACCTTTACAACGCAATTTATGCAAATGCTCCCGAATAGATAACTCGCCTTGGCGTACACAATTAATATCAACTAATCCTGCGAAACCTTTTGATTGCTGTTCTATCAATCGCAGCAGATTAGAATCTTTCATCGGATTGATTGGGTGATATTGCATGTCACTTTCATTTAATAGTTGTCCATTAACGAATAAATATCCATGGACTACTGTCCGCCCATTAATAGGAAGCGCGGGGCAAATCAAACAAAGATCTATTTGAAGTTCATCCATCAAAACATCTATAACCGGACCGATATTTCCTTCCTTTGTGGAATCAAAAGTAGAGCAATATTTGAAAAAAAATCTTGAACAACAGGCTATTTTCCGAAGCCATTCGCAAGCTTTGAGAGATTGCTCAAGAGCCTCCTCAACAGGACATGAACGAATTTTTAAGCTAATAACAATTGCATCTACATCATGTGGGATAAATGTGCGGTTATCAGGAATACTAAATAATAAAACAACCCGCCAGCCATTTTGAACCATAAAGCTGGCGATATCAGTTGCTCCTGTAAAGTCATCAGCAATAACACCCAACTTAATGGTCATCACTTTTCTCTGGTAAAGTTATACCTTTAAATGTCTTAATAACGGCACTATCATCCCACTGACCAAACCCTTCATTACTGGCCGCCAGAAACATCTGATGTGCAGTTGCAGCCATTGGCAACGGAAATTTCATCGTCTCCGCAGCTTCAAGTACAATTCCCAAATCCTTAACAAAAATATCCACAGAAGATTTAGGCGTATAATCTCCGGCCAAAATATGAGGAGCTCGATTTTCAAACATCCATGAGTTACCTGCCGCATGGGTTACTATTTCATACATCAAATCTAATGAAATACCTGCTTTAGCGGCAAAAGCTATGCTCTCAGCTGTAACCGCAATATGTACCCCAGCCAATAATTGATGGACCATTTTAATCATTGAACTCTGGCCAATTTTGTTACCAACGTAATATAAACGCTCTGAGATAACATCAAAAATCGGTTTTATGTGTTCAAACAACTCAGAAGAACCAGAGGCCATAATAGTTAATTTCCCCTGTTCCGCTTTAAGTGCACCTCCTGAAATTGGGGCATCAAGCATATTGATATAATACTCCTGTAAACGAATAGCAAAATTTTGCGCCTGCTCAGCAGAAATAGTGCTATGTATAACAATACAAGTACCAGCCTTAAGCTGCTTGACTAATGGGTATTCTCCACCAAATAGGATATTTTCGATTTGTGTACTATTAACTACAACAAATAAGAGAACATCAAACTCTGATGCCCACTCTGCTGGACTATTAGCTACACCTATTGCTCCTTTTTGTTTTAATTGCTCGCAGGCTTTATCATTTATATCAAAGCAATAGGTTGAAATACCTGCTTTTATTAAAGACTGGGCGATCCCCATTCCCATCGCCCCCAGCCCTATAACCCCTATTTTTTGTATTAAATTATTCATGAGGTTCCCTGGTGTTTTTTGACTCTTTATTACTTCTCTGATCTTCACATAGATAATTTCACAAAAAAACGATGGTTATCACACTCAAGGTTTATTACCAACAACAAAATTTATTTATAATCAATTGAATTGAAACAATTTTTAAATATTGGGATAAAAAAACATTTCACATATTCATGTGATTAACATAAATAAAATTACTTAATACATGGATAGTTCAATTATCCCAAACAAACCGGATTAAAAATCCTGTGCTATTTTAATAATTAAATCTTGAATTACCCTTTTCTTTATAACATTTACACTAATTCATTCCTGTAAAAACACAAAAATTAGTGTTTTATATCGATTGAGCTAGTAAAACCTCAACAAAGGAGGGAAATTACGATGAGCTTTTTTGATCAAATTTCAAATATGCTGAGTCGGGGTAAGAGTCAACAAATTCAGCATATAATGGACTGGGTTGAAGGTCAGGGGGGAATAAGTGGGTTAGTTGAGCAGTTTTCCCGGCAAGGGTTGGATGGCACAATTCATTCGTGGATTGGTACGGGGGAAAATACGCCTATTCATGCTGATCAGGTTTCCTCTATTTTTGGCTCCTCCACAATCCAGACATTAGCAGAAAAAATGGGTATCGACCCCAGTGAAGCCTCATCACTCATTTCACAACATCTGCCTAATCTTATTGATAAGGTTACACCAAATGGTGAAGTACCTGAAAATCTGGATCTAAAATCAGTAGGGATGAATTTATTGAAAGATAAATTACTGACTAAATAAATTAACCTGCCCACCATATTTATATTTTCCTATGGTGGGCAGATTAACACTTAAATTAACTTAGCTGTTAACTGAATCACGCAGACGTTTTGCGGCTTCAACCATATTCGCCAATGACTGGCGGGGTTCTGCCCAGCCCCGGGTTTTCAGACCACAGTCGGGGTTAACCCATAAACGTTCAACCGGAATACGTTCAGCCGCTTTGCGCAACAGGGCTTCAATCCACTCAACACTCGGCACATTCGGTGAGTGAATATCATACACGCCTGGCCCAATTTCATTTGGATATGAAAAGTCTTCAAACGAATCCAGCAGTTCCATATCTGAGCGAGACGTTTCAATGGTGATAACATCCGCATCCAGTGCTGCAATGGAAGGCATGATGTCATTGAACTCGCAATAACACATATGGGTATGGATCTGAGTCTCGTCTTCCGCAATGGCTGCACTTAGTTTAAAGGCATCCACCGCCCAATCCAGATATGCCTGCCACTCTTCACGGCGCAGCGGCAAGCCTTCGCGCAGTGCTGGTTCATCAATCTGGATAATGCCAATACCCGCTTTCTGCAAATCATCCACTTCGTCACGCAGAGCCAGGGCAATCTGCTTGGCAATCGTTTCCCGGCTGATATCTTCCCTTGGGAATGACCAGCAAAGAATCGTTACCGGCCCAGTTAACATGCCTTTTACTGGTTTATCTGTCAGGGATTGAGCATAGGTTGCCCAATCAACAGTAATCGCTTCTGGGCGGCTGATATCTCCGATAATGACCGGTGGTTTAACACAGCGGGAACCATAACTTTGTACCCAGCCGTTTTGCGTAAAGACGTAACCGTCAAAATGTTCACCGAAATATTCCACCATGTCATTACGTTCAGCTTCACCATGTACCAGCACATCTAATCCCAGCCGTTCCTGCTCAGTGATCGCCTGTTTAATATGTTCACTGATATTGGTGCGGTAATGATTGCCATCAACGCGACCTTTCTTGAAATCCAGACGTAAGCCGCGGATCTCTGTTGTCTGAGGGAAAGAACCTATCGTTGTTGTCGGCCACAAAGGTAGTTTATAACGTTGACGTTGGAGTCTGGCGCGCTCTTCATAAACTTGATTACGTTCGCTGTCCTGCGGACGGATCTTGTTAAGGCGCTCAGCTACAGCCGGATTATTCACACGGGCGGAGCTACGGCGGGCACGAATTGGCGCGCTATAATCATCCAGCTCGGACTGTCTGCTGCCTTGTGGAGCATTCAATGCCTGAGATAACAGAGAAAGTTCCGCACATTTCTGTAGTGCAAAGGCAAACCAGTTCTTAACTTCTTCATCCAGCCCTGTTTCATCATTCAGATCAATCGGGCTATGTAATAATGAGCAAGAACTACCGACCCAAATATCTCTTTTACCCAGTAACGGCGCGACAAGTTCATATTTTGCGCTCAAATCTGCCCGCCAGACGTTACGTCCGTTAACAACCCCTAACGATAACAATAATGTCTCAGGTAAAGATTTATGCAGTTCATCCAGTGAATCCTGCCCTGCAACTAAATCAACATGTAACCCCTGTACCGGCAGTGATTTAATGGTCGCTAGATTATGACTGATACTATCAAAGTAGGTTGTCAGCAATAACTTAACCTGACCCTGAATTGCCTGATAAGCAGGCTGAAATGCTGCCAACCACTCTTCTGGCAGTTCCAGCACCAATGCAGGCTCATCTATCTGTACCCACTCGATGCCACGTTTTGCCAGTTCACCCAGCACCTGTTGATATACGGGCAGAATATCCGCCAATAAAGAGAGGCGTTCAAAGGCTTTGCCTTTTACCTTTCCAAGCCATAAATAAGTCACCGGCCCCAGTAAAACAGGTTTTACGTTATGTCCCAGTGCTAGCGCTTCATCGACTTCATCCAGCAGTTGAGTCCATCCTAATTTAAATTCTTGACCTTCCTGAAACTCAGGAACAATGTAATGGTAGTTAGTGTTAAACCACTTGGTCATTTCTGACGCAGCAGCCGGAGTACCTGTTGGCGCCCGACCACGGGCAATGCGGAATAGTGTATCTAAATCAATACTTCCATCTTCATTTTGATGGCGGGGAGGAACGTTCCCCAACAGCAGAGTGGTCGTCAATACTTGGTCATACCAAGCGAAATCTCCGACAGGAATTAAATCTACTCCTGCTTCTTTTTGCTGTTGCCAGTGACGTGCTCGTAATTCACGGCCTGTTTCTAGCAATTCTTGTTGAGAAATTTTACCTGCCCAATAGCTTTCTTGTGCTTTTTTTAGCTCTCTTTTCAAGCCGATACGTGGAAAACCTAATGTATGATTTAAAACTGTCATGTCGTCACCCGCAAATTTTAGCCGTCTAGATGTTTACACTTCTATAATCAACAGGTAATGTATAAACCACAAGCGCAAATTATTCATCATCAACTTGAAGGTTTTTCATGATCGAAATTAAACACTTAAAAACATTGCAAGCATTAAATCTCTGTGGCTCATTGGCAGCTGCTGCGAATCACTTGCATCAAACTCAATCAGCTCTTTCACATCAATTCAGTGAATTAGAGCATCGTCTGGGATACAAACTTTTCATCCGTAAAAGTCAGCCGCTGCAACTTACACATCAGGGAGAAGTGCTACTAAAGCTGGCTGAGCAGATTTTACCGATGATCAAAGCATCTCTGAGCGAGTGTAATGAGCGGGAAGAAACTAACCTACGCATTGCGATTGAATGTCATAGCTGTATTCAGTGGCTCACGCCTGCATTAAAGCTTTTCCGGGAAAGCTGGCCGTTGGTTAATGTGGATTTCAAATCCGGGGTGACATTTGACCCACAACCGGCCCTGCAACAAAAGGAGCTGGATATTGTACTGACATCCGATATTATTTCCGACAGCGATCTCCACTATACGCCGCTGTTTGATTATGAAGTAAAGTTGGTGGTGGCCCCGGATCATCCATTAGCCAATCAGCGGGATATTCAGCCACAAGATCTCGCACCTGAGACGTTACTGATTTATCCTGTTCAACGACAACGTTTTGATATTTGGAGACGTTTTCTCCAGCCAGCCGAAGTAACTCCCACCCTGAAAACCGTTGATAACACTCTATTACTGATCCAAATGGTGGCAGCCCGCTTAGGTATTGCAGCATTGCCTCACTGGGCCGTAGAAACATTTGAAAGACAGGGTTTAGTTGTCACGCAGACGCTAGGAGAGGGATTATGGAGCCGGTTGTACGCTGCCTGCCGTAAAGGAGAGCAACACCAACCGGCTATTGATACATTTATTCGTTCTGCGCGCCAGCACGCGGTGGATAGTCTGCCTTTTGTAAAACGGGTTTCAATATCCAGCGGTGATGCACCCAAAGCGATGCAACAATCAGGCTGCCTCCAATGCTAAAGCTCAGCCAATCCGGATGCTGCTGCCAAATGACAAAGTTAACCAGTAACCCAGCCGGAACCAGCATATTATTCATAATTGCGAGTGTTCCGGCATCAACCTGAGTTGCGCCATAGTTCCACATAAAATAGCCAATACCGGAGGCTCCTGCGCCTAACCAGATCAGAACCCACCACTGTAATTGCGTTGTCGGCAGCTTCTGTGGGTTACCAAAGATTAACCATCCGATAATTGCAACAACACAGGCACCTAAATAGAACCATGAAATAGCCACTCGTTGTGGGATCGGGTGTTTCTCCATCAAACGCTTATAACCAACCTGACCAATGGCAAAGAAAATATTCGCCAGTTGTACCAGAATCAAGCCAATCCAAAAAGATTCACTTAGCCGGTCATAACGGATAATCGCAGCTCCGGCAACAGCCAGCAGCGAACTGAGTGCATACCCCCAACGTAGCCTCTGACGTTTCAGTAAATCGTAGATCAGTGTGACATACAGTGGCGTCATGACAGTAAAAAGCAAAAACTCTGCCACTGTCAGATAATGGTACGCATGAAATACAAACAAGTACATCACACCCAGTTGGCAAGCGCCCACTGCCATATACAGCGAAATCACTTTCAGCGATAGCCCACGCCAGCGCAAGAATGGCAGAAATACCAGCGCAGCGAGTGCTACTCTGATTAGTACAGAAAACCAGCTATCAACCTGACCGGCAAGATAAGCACCGATCAGGCTGAATGAGGCGGCCCACAAAAATGTTGTGATTGTTAATAGCCACATATTTATTGAGATTTATCCACTAACAGTGCTTCCAGCAAATCAAGGTCATGCAGAAGCGTCTGTAATGTTTCATTGCTAACTTTACGGGTTGCACGCAAGTGATACAGTTCCCCTCTTTCAGCCCGTAATGCAGTCAGGCGGAAACGGCGCTCCAGCTCTTCAACCTCCAGGTTGTGTTCACCCTCGTCCGTGCCCGCAGTACGGCGCCGTAAGTAACCGGTAACCCGGGAAGCAACTTCGCTAATCACTTCAGCGTCTAATTTTTCTTCTGTGCTGGCAGACAGGCGTTCTTCCATCTTATTCATACTGACAATCGCAACTTCAGCCATCGCTGCTTTCGCCATTCTGATTTCATCAAGATCAGCCTGTTTGTCTCCCACTGTCATACCTCTCAGCAAGAGTGGCAGGGCAATGACGCCAACAAAAAGTGAAACAAGAATCACACCTGCGGAAATAAAGATCAACTGATAACGGGCAGGGAACGGATCACCATCCGGCAGGAAAAGTGGTACTGACAGAGCACCAGCCAGAGTAATGGCACCACGGACTCCCGCAAACGACGCCAGCAGCAATTCACGCGTAGTGTAGGTTGAGAATTCCAGTGGTTTCTTCTTCATCAGAATTTTGCTGGTATTTTTCATCAGCCATAACCAACAAAACCGCAGTAATACCAGTGCACCATAAATGATGCCTACAGCAGCAAACAGCATCCAGGTTTCTACATGCGGGTCGAGATCAGCCTGAGCAACAGAAGTCTCCCAAATCCCCGGCAACTGTAGCCCCAGCATGATGAATACCAGCCCGTTGAATACGAATGCCAGCATTCCCCAGACATTATCCGCTCGCAGACGCATATCCAGCGGTGCATTGCGGATCACGCCAGCCGTACTGATAGTCATACCCGCAGCAACAGCAGCCAGAATGCCAGAAACACCGATATGTTCAGCGATCATGTAAGAAGCAAATGGCAACAGCATCATGAACATGATTTGAGTCGCGGGATCATCACCACTCCAGCGGCTCATCAATCGCAGTGATTTACTGTACAACCAGGTAACAGCGACGCCCGATGCCAGACCACCAATTGCAACTTTAAAGAATTCGAATGTTGCTCCGGTTACCGTAAATGCCATTGTTCCCATGGCAATTGCCACAGCAAATTTCAGAGCGACCAGACCCGAAGCATCGTTCATCAACGCTTCACCTTCCAGCACACTCATCATATTTTTAGGAATGCGCCCTTTCCCGACGATTGAGGATAAGGCAACGGCATCGGTTGGTGACAACACGGCGGCCAGAGCAAAAGCCGCAATAAGCGGAATACTCGGCAATAACCAGTAAATCAAATAACCAATACCGACAACTGTTACTAAAACCAGCACTAAAACCAGAATAACGATTTCACGCCCATGGTGAAAAAATTCTCTGGTCGGTGTTTTCCAGCCATCAACAAATAACAAAGGAGGGATAAGTAAAACGAGGAATAATTCAGGGTCGAAAGTAACGTGTAAACCAAAATGAGGCCAAGCCAGCAACGCCCCCATTGCTATTTGCACTATCGGCAAAGGGACACGGAACGGGATCACCTTAGTAAGAACACCAGAAACTGACACCACCAAAATCAAGATCAAGATAGTAAAGAATATTTCCATGTTACCCTTACAAATTGCCAAAAATCCGTCGGTGAGGAGATTGTGACTGTTTTTTCTTTCTAATAACAGCGCTAATAACCACAAAAATTGAAGTTATTCTGGAAAATCAAAAAACAATCACATTGTGAATCAATGACCCGCAAGCCATTTTCTTATTTTATACTTATCTGAGGGATTTTGTCGAAAATTTGACAGGTTTTAAAAATTATCAGGCAGGGAGATATATGCGCAAGCGTTAACCGCTTACGCATAACTTTCAGGCTAGTTCTGGCTAAATAGCCCAACTGCTGGCATAGAATACCACCAGTGCAGTGGCGATGACTACCGTACTGATATTCAGCTTACGCCACTCACCGGCAAAAATACGCCCGACAACCAACGTGCTGAAACCTAACATAATTCCTGTCACGATATTACAGGTCAGAACGATAAATACGGCACACAACAGCCCCGACACAGCATCAACAGAATCATCGAAATTCAGTTTTCTCACATTGCTCAGCATCAGCAGACCGACATACATTAAAGCCGGTGCAGTGGCATACGCAGGAACCAGATATGACAATGGGGAAAGGAATAAGATTAGCAGAAACAAAATACCGACAATGGTCGCAGTTAACCCTGTTTTTCCGCCTACAGCACTCCCTGCGGCAGATTCGATATAAACGCCAGCAGGAGAAGAGCCTATCGCTCCGGCAAAAATACTACTGACAGAATCAGCGGTTAACGCCTTACTACCACTAATAATCTGCCCACGCTTATCCAACAGGTTGGCCTGCCCGGCCACAGCTCTGATAGTCCCTGTGGCATCAAATACTGCGGTCATCACCAGTGCAAGAAGGCTTGGCAGGACAGCTGGCTGCAACGCCCCCATAATATCCATACTGAACATCAGGGAAAGGCCGTCTTCTCCTAATGTGGGGACTTTAAAAAAACCCTGATATTTCACCGCAGGATCGAAAATCAGGCCAATGATTGAAATAACGATGATAACCAGCAAAATGCTACCGGGGACTTTTTTCTTTTCCAGACCGATAATCGCAGCCAGACCAAACAGAGTCATAAAGACAGGAAAGGCAGTCAGTGTACCAAAGGCAACCGGTAATCCTTCCTTCGGATTTTTAATCACCAGACCGACGCCATTTGCCGCAATAAGCAACAGAAATAATCCGATACCAATTCCTGCCCCATGTGCAATTCCCATTGGAATATTACGCAATAACCAGGCTCGAATACCGGTAACAGAAATAAAGGTAAATATACATCCCATCAGAAAAACAGCGCCCAGAGCAACAGGGATGCTAACTTGCTGCCCTAATACCAGACTAAAAGCCGTAAAGGCAGTCAGTGAGATGGCACAGCCAATCGCCATCGGCAAATTAACCCATAATCCCATCAGCAATGAGCCAATGCCGGTCACCAGACAGACAGAAATAAATACCGCGGTATGAGGAAATCCGGCTTGTCCGAGCATACCCGGTACAACAATCACGGAATACACCATAGCCAGAAATATTGTTAACCCAGCGAGAATCTCCTGACGTACCGAGCTTCCACGTTCAGTTATCTTAAAATACCTATCGAGTTTGCATTGAGTTGGTGCCTGCATGCCAGACATATTTATCCCCTGCCAGTGTGTTAAATATCGATCATTATTTTTCTCATCATTTCTTTACTCCCCTCCCGACGAAAACGATTACGTCACTTAATAACGCTAAAAATGCTGAAGCTATCAATTCAGCCATTTCTCATACGCAATCGTTTGGCTTTTGAGATAAAAAAATGGTGAGATAATTTGAGGCAGAAGATTATCCAGTGAATCGGGGATAAGAATCAAGTCATGGCCATAAATTTTATTGTCTATTAGCTATACATAATGGATTTCAAGATGCGTCGCGGCAGCAAGAGAGTAAACCCCCGGGAGCATAGATAACTATGTGACCGGGGTGAGCGAGCGCAGCCAACAAAAAGGCGACTTGAAAGACGAAGTGTATATCAGTAAATCGTGTTATTTGCCTATCAATCAACCAATAAACCAAGTAAAATTACGACTGTATTCTGAGTATATGTCACACCACAAAAAGACCACTCATTTCAATTCAAACAATAGGTTTTTTATAATGCATCAATCTGATGTTGTTGATCGTTCGCTTTTTTCCCTGAGCTGGCCGATCTTCATTGATATTTTTCTTCATATGGCGACGCTGTTAATCAATACCTATATGGTTAGCCATATTTCTTCGGCTTATCTGGCTGCGATGGGCGTTGGGAATCATGTTTTTGATCTATTTATCACTATCTTCAATTTTATCAGTGTTGGTTGCAGCGTTGTCATCGCTCAATACCTCGGTTCAGGAAGGCGGGATAAAGCCAGTCAGGCGATCCACATTTCCATCGCCTTTAATTTTGTGTTGGGTTTTGGCTGTGCATTGGTAACTATTTTCTTCGGCTACAAAATCCTGCATATCATGAATCTGCCAGAAAACCTGATGGATGATGGATTTGCTTATCTGCATATTTTGGGTATCTGTCTGATACCAGAAGCCATTTCAATTATTCTGGCAGCCTGCTTGCGAGTATATGGCAAATCAAAATCAGCCATGTATGTCACCCTGATTGCCAATTTATTGACAATTGTCGGCAATATGATTGTTCTGTACGGGTTCTTCGGGCTACCTAAATATGGCCTCGAAGGTGTGGCATGGTCTACAGTATTTGGTCGTACTGTTGCAGTTATTCTCCTCTGTGGCTTGCTATTTTATGGCCTGAAAATAAAGCTGGTACCAAAATTACTCATATGCTGGTCAAAGAATATGCTTGGAAAAATCCTGCATATTGGTTTGCCTGCGGCCGGTGAAAACCTCGTGTGGATATTGCAGTACATGACGGCACAGGCGTTTATCGGTTTGATGGGCGAAACATCTCTGGCAGCACAGACGCTGTATTTCCAGCTATCGCTGTTCATTATGCTTTTTGGGATTGCCACCAGTATTGGTAACGAAATTATGGTTGGTCACCTTGTCGGGGCAAAACGCTTTGAAGAGGCCTATATCCGCGGTATAAAAAGCCTGAAAATCGGTGTTATCGTCACAATTGGAGTAGTCTTATCTTTCTGGGCTTTCCGGCAACCACTTCTCGGCCTGATGACAGAAGACCAAAAAATCATTGAGCTGTTGCTGCCACTCTTCCTGTTATCTGTGTTTCTGGAGCCGGGACGTACTTTTAATATCGTTATGGTCAACGCACTGCGAGCTTCTGGCGATGCCCGGTTCCCGCTTTATACTGCCCTGATTTTTATGTGGGGTATCTCTATTCCCGTTGGTTATTTTCTGGGAATTACGATGGGAATGGGCATTCTGGGGATCTGGATTGGGTTTTTCTGTGATGAGTGGGTGCGTGGTCTGGTAAACGCGTGGCGCTGGAAATCCAAAAAATGGCAAACTAAACGATTGGATGTCTAATCAGACTAAAAAACGTTAATAAAAATGCCGCAGTGATTATCTGCGGCATTTTTGTAATAAAGTAATCTAAAAAATAACAGGAATAATTATTCTGTTTTTTCTTTCCGATAAAACTCTGAACGTGGGCCATACAGCAGGTGGCCATTCCAATATTGCCCGGCACTTAACAAACGGTTGCTGGTAATACCCGCAATCTCGTGGCCTCTATCAGCGACAGTGTTAACAATTTGTTCAATGGCCGCAGACACTAACATACCAATAATTCCGCCACCACCATTGTTACGATTCTCTGCGCTGGAGGCTGTTGCTATACCGCCCCAGATTTTTTCACCTGTACGCAAATCAACCAAACGAGCTTCAGCAGTCACACGAGTATCACTACTGATGATCTGATATTGTGTGCCGTATTGCGTGATATCCAAGTAAAGCGCTGCATCTGCACCAAAAATATCATGCAGTTTCTTATAGCTGATATTGCTAATATCCTGAGCCTCAGATACACCATTCTGCCGGAAGGTTTCTTCTACTACCGCAACAGGAAAAACATAATATCCTGACTCAGCCAATGGATAAGTAACCTGAGAAATCACACTGCCAGCAGCTTTCACATCTACAGACTTATTCACTGCGGGCAGAACCAATATCGATTTAGGATCGCTTGCCCTTAAAGCAGAATAATCATGCGGTGCCTGTTTGGCACACCCCGTCAGCAGCAGCAAAAATAAAGCACCAATCGCACCCAAAATACGGTTCATTATTTCACTCCCTTATTTTTATTCAGCAGAAAATCCATATAAGGTGCAGATTCAGGAAATAATTTTTTCTCTATTTCAAACTGCTGAAAGGCATCCTCAATATTGCCTGTTTTGCTGTACAGTAACCCCATTTGTGCATGTAGGCCGGGAGGAACAGGTTTATCTTTGGCTTTTGCCTGTTCAATCACTTTTTCCAGAGCCTGTATCTGCTCCAGAGGCCCAGTTTTATCTTGTTGGTAATACTGGTAAAGCGTTGACTGGTAATCACCCCATTCATAAATAGTTTTAGGTGCCTGTACACATCCGACTAACACTAGCGTGCCCAGTAACATCCCCGTCTTTTTCATCAAAAACATTAAATGATCTTTCCTATATAATATTTATTATTAATTCGTTGGCTTCCAGGCACCACTTTCAATACCTGACACTAAATCATTCACGGCTTCACGAATTGCCAAATCTAAAACCTTGCCATTCAGAGTGGAGTCATAACCTGAAGTGCCGCCAAATCCAATAATTTCACGGTTAGATAGCTTGTACTCCCCGGCTCCCGCTGAAGAGAAAACAACTTCAGACGTTTCCACATTCACCACATTCAGCATCACTTTTGCATAAGCAATCTGTGATTTACCACGACCTAAAATGCCCCATAACTGGTGATCACCTACTTCTTTACGGCCAAATTCAGTCACTGCACCAGTAATGACATAACTTGCCCCTTTTAACTTCTGGGCTTTACCTTGTAATCCGGCTTCTGTTTGCAACTCAGCCATATTCGTGCGTTCCAGCACATTAAAACGACCGGTTTGCTGTAAGTCTGTCACCAGAATAGTTTTTGACTGGTTACCCAAACGATCAATACCATCAGAGAAAATACCATTCTGGTAGCTTGAGCGATTTTCAAACTTACCCACTGCAATAGGGCTGCGAATACCTTTGTAGGTTGTGTTATAAGAGGAAACTTTTTGAACCTGAAGAGTTGATGAGGATTCTGTTGCACAGCCGGCTAGCATGAGTGAAGCCAGACAAACAGAAGCTAAAGTCAGTTTACTTTTCATTATTTTCTTCCTGCGAATTTTTTGATTAACAGCCTGTCAGGTCAGTGATACCTTTATATTATCTTGCTGGTTTATATTTAAGCGAAATTAAGTATATAACGGCAGATATGACCAAGATAAAACGGCCAAATAATAGGTTTTATCATAGGAAAAGTCCATGAAATAAAACATGATATTATCAACAATGCCCGGTCACTATAGTTAAACAAAACTGAAGATATTAAGCCTTAAAATATCATTATAGAAATATCATATATTGCGGAATATTATTTCCAAACAACCCACTAAAAATAGGAATAATTATATAAACACTGACTTAAATGATACTTACCCCCTCTTCCAGAGCTTCTCACATCAGGCCTGCCCTGTGCCACTATACCTGATGAGTTTTGAATATCACAACTACGATAAAATCACTAACTCCTATCTAAAAATGGAAATAACTCGCTAAAAAAACGGAAAAACAAAACAAATAGAAATTTAAAAAATAAATAAAACAAAAACACACAATGCCATTTTAAAATCATATAAATATCAGATGATTTAATTAATGATTAAATAATATTTGATAAGCATCTATTCCGTTCCGTTATTTTTATTTAAAGCGATAAATTAATGCAAGATTCTGACGATAAATTGATACAGATTAAATAAAGCATAAAAATATACAAATAAAATTATCCTCATCAGAACAGATGGATTTTCATCCATTTTTTATCGCTAATAAGAAAAAAGTAGATTAATATTCTAAATTATATCATAATGAAAATAATAAAAAGGATTTAATACTAACAGGATGTTTTGAGCAAGTTCGGATGTGATAAAACACATCGTTTTCTCTCTGGTTGTTTAAATTTTCAATATTATAAGCAATTACAACTTCCTGATATAAAAAGAAAATGATAAACCGTTCCCATTTAGGCATAAAAATGACTCTTCCCAAAAACGTATTAAGCCAGAGTCATCCGGAAAACATTTTCTTCATAAAATTCTTTAATATCAACACACAACAATTCATTTTCTGAGCAAACAATTCTTTGGTGTTTATATGGTATGTCTCCCTGTTCTTAGCTAAACCCGACTCCAACACCAAAAATGTAAGCGAGAACTATTATGAAAACAGCAATAAAAGGTAATCAGCCTATGTCTCATGTTTCTTCGGCAGCAAAACGAGCCAATATGACAGAAGCTGAATGGAAACAGGCCATAAAGTTCAATGGTACTGACATGGGTTGGGTGATTATGAGTATTGGCATGGCCATAGGAGCAGGTATTGTTTTCCTTCCTGTCCAGGTTGGTCTGATGGGGCTATGGGTTTTCCTGCTCTCTTCAGTTATCGGCTATCCGGCTATGTATCTTTTTCAGCGGTTGTTCATTAATACACTTGCCGAATCTCCCGAATGTAAAGACTACCCCAGCATAATCGGGGGTTATCTTGGTAAAAACTGGGGAGTTTTATTAGGTGTGCTCTACTTTATTATGCTGGTAATTTGGATGTTTGTTTATTCCACTGCAATTACCAACGATAGTGCCTCATACCTACAAACCTTCGGAGTGACCGATAACTTACTCTCCGAAAATCCTTTTTATGGTCTGACCTTAATTTGTATTTTGGTGATGATTTCTTCCCGTAGTGAGCAATTACTATTTAAAGTATCCAGCCTGATGGTAACGGTAAAATTAGTTGTTGTTGCAGCACTGGGGCTGTCCATGATTGGCATGTGGCACCTATACAATATCGGTGCGCTTCCTCCTTTTTCCATGTTGATCAAAAAAGCCATTATCACGCTACCTTTCACACTGACTTCCATTTTGTTTATTCAGACACTCAGCCCAATGGTTATCTCTTATCGAAGTCATGAAAGCAACCGCGAAGTTGCCCGCTATAAGGCACTGCGGGCGATGAATATTGCCTTTGCTATCCTGTTTTGTACGGTATTTTTCTATGCCGTCTCTTTCACGCTGGCATTAGGACACGATGAAGCAATCAAAGCTTATGAGCAAAATATTTCTGCACTTGCGATTGCAGCCCAATTTTTCCCGGGTGGCTGGGTCATTTTTGTCAGTGTCATGCTCAATGTCTTCGCCGTCATGACCGCTTTTTTTGGTGTTTACCTCGGATTCCGCGAAGCCAGTCAGGGAATAGCCATGAACCTGCTAGGACGGTTAATGCCTGCTGCAAAAATCAATGAAAAGTGGGTCCAAAAAGGCATTATGGTATTTGCTATTTTATTGGCGTGGGGAGCTATCATTCTGAATGCTCCAGTTTTAAGTTTCACTTCTATCTGTAGCCCGATATTTGGGATTGTCGGCTGCCTGATTCCAGCCTATCTGGTTTATAAAGTCCCTAGCCTTCATCACTACAAAGGAATCTCACTGGTTTTAATTATCTTTACAGGGATCTTACTGTGTATCTCTCCTTTCCTGGCCTTTTCCTGATGTGATAAAAACAGTCACTGGCTGTTTTATGATTAAGGTTTATTTACAAATAATGGCCTTCCTCTACGGAAGGTCTTTATCAGACATATCTCAATCAGCTTTTCTGTTATCTTTACGAATTTACCTCTATTACCATTTTTATAAAAATTACAACCTTTCATCCGGAATGCATATTTTATGCCGGATAAATTCATTCCTTAACTACCACAATGTATCTTGAAATCCATAAGGCATTTGTGTTATCAAATACCTCTAATAAACTATTATTGCAATGATAATAGTCATTTTTAATTAATTATAATTTATATTTATTTAATAATTCGTCCTACCTTAATAGGAATAATAAAACCATTTAGTTATTAATGAAATAATCACTTACAAAAATAGTAACAATAAATAATAGTTCTCCAATACATATTCATTGATCATTTAACACTCTACAATCCTTCCATTATTGGCATTAAAGTGCCCACTATCATCATTAAATATTAAACATCAAAACAAAATATCGTATATTTAAAAAACATAAAATATTAATCCATAAAATATCATATGGAGTCTTTTTGTAGATAATTAGCACACAAAATAAGTGTATATTTTGATCTAATTAGATAAATCATTTACTTTTTCCACTAAATGCAGTAAAAAGACGAAACCATTACACCCTAAAGGAACAATATAAGAATAAAAAACTAAAAATAAAACTCAGTAAAATGTTTAGTTGCAAAATTTAGCCAAACAACATTCTTAGTAGAATTATCTTTATAATTAGCCCATTCTATTCACGAGGGTTACATAACAAATATTTACACTTTCTCAATAAATATTTTCATTAAAAAAAGATAAATAGAAGCAGCAAATTTCTTCATTGTCTGTTTTCTAATTATATTAACCTGGTATTTATCCAATCATGTGGAAAAGCTCCAATAGCTTGTTGTATTCGATTAGTTTAAATATCCCCGTTATTTATAGCTGATCGAACTGATGTAATAGGAATGATAATTTCATGAAGCAACGTAAATTTTTAACCCGATACGAAATAGATGCAATTTTGGCAGAAACAAAACAAGGACGTCATGCAGAACGAGATTATTGCATGCTATTAATGTGTTTTATTCATGGCTTCAGGGTCAGTGAGCTGTGTAATTTATGTTTATCCGATCTCGATTTAAATTCAGCTATTATTCATATCAGACGATTAAAAGGTGGTCTGTCAACAACACATCCACTCATCCCGGAAGAAATTGAAGCACTAAAAAAATGGCTGGATGTACGCCAAAAATGGCGAGAAGCGGATTCTCCATGGGTTTTCCTCTCCCAAAAATCGGGAGCGGTTTCACGGCAACAAGTTTATGGATTACTGAAGCGTTATGGTAAGCAGGCTGCGGTCAGTGTTTCTCCACACCCTCATATGCTAAGACATGCCTGTGGTTACGCACTTGCCGATCTCGGCCGTGATACACGTTTAATTCAGGATTATCTGGGGCACCGTAATATTTCACATACAGTGATTTACACAGCCAGTAATGTAAAACGCTTTTCTAACATTTGGGAGACACACTCTAAGTGAATTTCCATCTATTTTCCCTGTTTTCACTAACATGATCTGTTATTGCGACGATCTCCACTGCTTCTTCTGTGGAGATTGCAGGTAAACAAAACAGGTGAATTCATCATAATGCAAATATGAACCTTGACGTATGATAAATCTGATTTATGTATAATATTTGTCTTTATTGTTTTGTATTTGTTAAATCAGTGCTTGCTGTTTTTATAAAACTTAAACTCCAGGTTAGAATTTATAATATAAATTTCTATTTAAATATGTGGCAAAAAATTTCTACCTATTCTTAATAATATACATTATGAATTTCAGGTTGCAGCCAGTAATACAGCACCTGAAAGGTAGATATAGAAAAATGCATTACCCAGCATCTTACTGCAATGAATCGATTTCATTAGTAAAGAGGTAGCTTAAAAAATGAAGGGAGTATTCCCTTCATTTTTCAAGTTCAGTGCAACAGATATGTTGTTATTAAAAAATAACTAACTATAGTTGTGCAAATTTTTCCCTGATTTTCTGCTCTGGCAGATTTACTCCAATAAAAACCAGCACACTTTGACGCTGTTCATCATCACGCCATTCACGATCCCAGTCTGCACTGTACAAACGCTGGACTCCCTGAAACAACAACCTGCGCGATTCTCCCTGAATGGCAAGAATACCTTTATAACGCAGTAAATTATCAGCAAAACTCAGTAACAACTCTTCCATCAAATTTGAAACTTTAGTTAATTCCACTGAATGGTTCAGGGTAACAACTATTGACTGAACACTATTTTGGTGCTGAGGGATAAAACGAAAAACAGGCTGTGCAACAGTAAGTTGATCATTCAGAATGAAACCTTCCAGATCAAAAAGCAGATCTAAATCAGCCTTACCGTGTACGATCTTATGGATCGGTGCTCTGGCATTGATCTTCTGCAATCGCCCGATTAATGCGTCATTCTCAGGAGCAACATCCGTTTTCGTCAACAAAAGCCTATCAGCATATCCTACTTGTGATTGTGCAATGGAAAAATTATCAAGCTGCTGCTCTGCATGAACCGCATCCACCAGTGTAATAATCCCATCCAGTAAAAAACGCTGACACAAAACCTCATGAGAAAAGAAAGTCTGAGTGATTGGGCCGGGATCTGCCATCCCTGTACACTCAATAATCAGGCGGTCAAAAACAAACTGTTCGTTATCAATACCATCTAATAAATCAAGTAAAGTATCTTCCAGCTCATTCGAGCGACTACAACAAATACAGCCATTGCTTAGTGTTTTAATTTGTGTTGCTCTATCTCCGATGAGTTCATTATCAATAGGTACTTCACCAAATTCATTTTCTATGACAGCAATTTTATAACCATGTTCAGCATTGAGAATATGCTGTAATAATGTCGTTTTCCCTGATCCTAAAAATCCTGTAAGGATGGTCACTGATATAGGTTTCATTTTTTCCTGCATCACTATAAAAATTGTTTGTTTTAAAAAAATTCAAATCTGAGATAAATAATAATACACGATTTGCACAATCAGATTAATCCAGTTACTCCAATTCTATAAAAATAATATCATGCCGATAAAAATCACTTCTCTTCTCAGCTTTGTATTAAAAAACAACTCCAGCAGAATACTATTTATATTAATGGAGATGGACCATGAAAAAAAACAAAAGAATTGAGATGGATCAAATTCCTCATAGTACCGGGACTCAGGAAGAACTATCAATTGACATTGCTATTGTTGGTGCGGGTGTATCTGGTTTATATACGGGATATCGTTTGTTAAGCGGAGATTATTCTGACAACACCTATTCTCCTAAAAGTGTACATATTTTTGATTTAAATCATACGATAGGAGGAAGATTACTCTCTGTTAACTTACCCGGAATGGATATTATTGGTGAGTTAGGAGGAATGCGTTATTTAACATCACAAAAAATCACCACTTCATTGATTGAAAATATTTTTAAATTAGATCACGCTCCCTTTCCAGGAAGTGATTCACCAAATAATTTTTTCTATTTACGAGGTCAGCGATTTAGGGCGGATATCTGGTCTGAAATGCAGAAAAATGATAAAAAATTTAAAATACGATACTTTATTAATGATGATATTCAAGGATATAGTGCCTCACAGCTATTTAATAAGATTATATATGATGTTTTAGTTGCAGACCCTTGGTTTAAGGAGAACTACGGTAATCTTGTTGAAAAAACAAGTAAATATGATTACAAATTTAAAATCAGTCTACGGCAGTGGGATATCATCAAAAAGAATATTACTTATATTAAAAAAGGAAGTCCCTATGATAAAATGAAAGTTAAGGACATCGGATTCTGGAATTTAATTAAAGATCAAGTCGGTCAGGAAGGATATAATTTCTTATCTGATGCAGGAGGATATTATTCAAACACCATAAACTGGAATGCTGCTGAATCAATGTCTTATATGGTAGGTGATTTTACACAAACTGATATAGAATATCGAACTATTAAAAATGGATATGATCAATTAGCCTATGCTTTAGCAAAAGCCTATACAGACCAAAATGGTGCTAAGCTATGGTTAAAAAACACTTTAATCACTTTTCAACATAATAATGGTGGAAATCGTCGTTATTCATTAAAATTCAGAAATGAAAATAGCCAGACTGACTGGACAGTACATACTGATACCATTATTCTGGCAATGCCAAAGCAATCCCTTAATCTTCTGGATCAGTACAATTTTTTCTTTGATAAACATTCACACCCAAAATTAAATAAAAATATTAATACGGTTATTCCTGAGCCATCATTAAAATTATTAATGGGATTTGAGTACCCGTGGTGGAATAAACAATTTAACACCAAATCCGGCGCATCAATTACTGATTTAGCTATTCGCCAATGCTACTATTTCGGTACAGACGATAAAAATTCACATTCATTATTCCTATCAAGCTATAACGACATGCGGGCTGTAACATTTTGGAAAGCACTGATACAAATAAAAGATAAAGATTCTATCTATGAACCTTGTGAAACAAGTATAGTATCAAAAGAAAAATTGAAAGAATCTCCTTTACCCGGAGAGCCTGTCTCTAAACACCTGGTAGAAGAAGCAATGAATCAGGTTAAAGAACTACATGGTATTGATATTCCTCCTCCTTATATTGCCCGAATTCAAGACTGGTCTAAGGATCCATATGGCGGTGGATATCATGCATGGAAAGTCGGAGTATCAGTTGACGAAGTCATGCCTTTTATGAGGCATCCGATAAAAAATGAATCAGTGCATATTATCGGAGAAGCTTACTCAGGGGATCAGGGCTGGACTGAGGGAGCATTTTGTGTCACGGAAAAATTATTACAAGAAATATTTCGTCTTAATTGGCCTGAATGGTTAGATAAAGAATATTATTTAGGGCGATAATTATCTATACACAATGAATTTCAAGATAGAACACTATTTAGTCTCAATCGTGTTTGGCGTGCAATCTGTGTCTGGTTTTATAGTTAATAAAATTAAATTTTAACAATAAATAAAATTGGAGAATATAGATGAATCGACATGACGTTATTAAAATGGAATCACCATTAACAGATCATGAAAATAAATACATTCATAATAAAAAATATGATATCTGTGTAGTTGGTGGAGGAATTATTGGATTGTGCACGGCTTATTATGCCGCTAAGTCTGGTAAGAATATACTGCTGATAGAAAGGAATACTATCGGAACACAAGACTCAAGCTCAGCAGGACATGTCAGAATGTGGAGAACCGTGTATGATGATCTTGAACATGCTAAATTATCTTTCAAAGCTGGAGATATGTATCATGATTTAGAAAAAGAGCTGGATTCTAAATTCATGTATATGAATGGGTTACTCAATTTTGGTATCGCAACAGGTGATACACCACAAGGCACTCTATTCGGGCCAGTAAGAGTATTAAAAGAGCTCAATAAAAAATATGAAATAATTACCAAAGATGAACTGGAAAGTAAGTATCCGTTCAAAAACCTGCCAGATAATTATATGGGTTTATATAGCCCTGATAATGCAACCATTGACGTCAAAAATATTATCAAAAAACTTGGTCAATACCTGAAAGAGTCAAATAATGTTACTGTCACTGAAGAAACAAAAGTCTGTAAAATAACCAGCCGCCAAGATGGTGTTTCTATTATAACAAATAATGGTAGTTATAAGTCTGATAAAATAGTGATTACTTCTAATGCTTTCACCAATCAAATATTACCTAAATCAGTCGGAATAAGAATAAACTATATTATTTGGGATATGTGTTTTTCATATTATAAACTCACAGGAGAAATTCCAGAAAAAAACTATCCAATGTTTTTTCAATTTGAGAATCCTAAAAACGGTTACAGCAACCTGTTCTATGGCTTTCCTAGTTATGACTTTGCAAGAAAGGGCTTTATCCGTCTGGCGGTAGATTGGGCTTCGTATACTTATGATAATGTAGAAGATAGATGTTTTGCACCAAAGGAATTAGATATTGATATAACCCGAGATTTTGCCAACAAATATATGAGAGGAGTCGATACAACCCCCATTGATATGGCGAGAGCATTGCATGCTGATTTACCTGATAATACAGCCGTCCTGGATTTTATACCTCAACAATATGACCAATATAAAAATATTATCTTATCATTAGGTGGCTGGTCATTTAAATTTGCTCCATTATTTGGCAAAGCCTGCGCCGATCTTGCATTAAAAGGAAGTACTTCTTTTAATATCTATCCATTCAGGATAGACAGGAAAAATATTATTAAGCCAGCTTAGCAACCAGATTTATCTGACTTAGCCTGAGGCGCAATCAACACTTTTTGATAAAAATAAGGTGACGACGCGCCCCAGGTTTGTACCGACTGCACTCACTAACAACAACGCATTCCCCCTTTCCCATCACCACCATAACGTGCGTTCTGGCGTTCACGGAAGAATTCTTCATAAGTCATATAAGGTTGGTCAGGGTGATTATCCTTCATATGCTGTACATAAGTATCATAGTCAGGCACTCCCACCAGCATCCGGGCTGCCTGCCCTAAATATTTTCCGGCACGGCCAAGATTACCAAACATAACACTCTCCCATAACTGTTCTCAAAAGTAATTTTCTTAATGCGATACCTTAAAACTACACCTTAAAGAAATACCCCACATAATACAAAATCTATCATGTGGGGTATTGTGATTGCCAAAGCCACTCTATGGCTTAAGTATTAGCATCAGTGCGTAGAAGAAACTTTTACTCCACCTTCCGGAACAGGAACATAAGGTGTTTCTTTATCTGTACGTTCTGGGTTTTTATTCGCGTTTATCGCAGTTTTGATACCATAAATAATGATGCTATAGACCACAATAAGGAACAAAATGCTTAGGCCAGCATTCGTATAGTTGTTCACAACAATATGACTCATATCATTGATCTGCTGAGCGGTCAGATCTGCTCCGCCTTCCGCAATACGTTGCTTATATTCCTTCGCCAGGAATAAGAAGCCTTCCAGCTTAGGATTATCACTGAATAATTTCAGCCCCAACGCCCATGTAGTACAAATCAACAACCAAATAGCCGGTACAACCGTTACCCAAATGTACTTAGTACGTTTCATTTTGATCAACACAACAGTACCCAACACGAGCGCAACAGCTGCCAGCATCTGGTTAGAAATACCAAAGAGTGGCCACAGGCTCTTAACACCGCCCAGCGGATCGACAACGCCTTGATACAACAGGTAGCCCCACATTCCCACACAGCCGGCTGTACCAATTATACTGGCAATCAGGGAATCCGTTTTTTTCAACGATGGAACGAAATTGCCCAATAAATCCTGCAACATAAAACGGCCGGAACGTGTCCCTGCGTCCAGAGCAGTCAGGATGAACAACGCTTCAAACAAAATACCAAAGTGATACCAGAAGCCCATATCTGCGGCCGGAATGATCTGATGGAATACATGAGCAATACCCACCGCCAGAGTCGGTGCACCACCAGCTCGGTTCAGAACCGAAGGTTCACCAATGTCTTTTGCCGTTTGTAGGATTTGGTCAGGTGAAATCACAAACCCCCATGAACTTACCGTGGCCGCTGCCTGAGTGGTGACATCCTGCAAAGCCGCCATAATCACAGGCGCTTCAGATGTTCCCAGATTATGCAAATCCGGCATGGTAATACCCAGTGCCGACGGCGGTGTATTCATGGCGAAATAAAGCCCCGGCTCGATGATGGATGCTGCAACCAAAGCCATGATCGCAACGAATGATTCCATCAGCATTGCACCATAGCCAATGAATCGGGCATCTTTTTCGTTTGCCAGTAACTTAGGCGTCGTACCGGAAGAAATCAGGGCATGAAAACCAGATACAGCACCACAGGCGATCGTAATAAATAAGAATGGGAATAACGTTCCTTTCCAGACAGGACCTGTACCATCGACAAATTGTGTTACAGCCGGCATTTTCAGGTCAGGGTTGAGGATCACAATACCCACCGCCAGACCAACAATCACACCGATTTTCAGGAAAGTTGCCAGATAATCGCGTGGTGCCAGAATCAGCCAAACAGGCAGCAAGGCAGAGATAAAGGCATAGCCAATCAATGCATAAGTAATGGTGGTATCTTTGAAAGTTAAAGCCGGCCCCCAATAAGGGTCAGCGGCAACAACACCACCAAACCATATCGCAGCAATCAGCAGCAGAATACCAATAACGGAAACTTCCCCTACTCGTCCCGGGCGGATATACCGCATATAAATCCCCATGAACAGAGCAATGGGAACGGTGGAACAAACGGTAAATACTCCCCACGGACTTTCTGCCAGCGCTTTCACAACTATCAGTGCCAATACTGCCAGAATAATGATCATAATCAGGAAGCAACCGAACAGGGCGATTGTTCCCGGAACCCGCCCCAGCTCTTCTTTAACGATCTCTCCCAGTGATGTTCCATTGCGGCGGGAAGACATGAACAGAACCATAAAGTCCTGTACGGCACCGGCAAGAACGCCCCCCGCCAGCAGCCACAATGTTCCCGGCAGATAACCAACCTGTGCTGCCAGCACTGGCCCGACTAACGGCCCGGCCCCCGCAATGGCAGCAAAGTGGTGACCAAACAGGACATTTTTGTTGGTTGGCACATAATTGAGGCCATCATTATTAACAACCGCCGGTGTTGCCCGTGTTGCATCCAGCTTCATCACCTTAGTGGCGATATAAAGGCTGTAATAGCGATAAGCAACCAGATAAACTGCCACCGAAGCAACAACTATCCATAAAGCACTAACATGTTCTCCCCGACGTAGTGCAACAACTCCGAGGCAAAATGCCCCAATTATCCCCAGTATCATCCAGGGGATATGTTTTAAAAATTTATTATTGTTCATAAAACACCCTTTTTAAGGTAAGACGAACAGCAAGTTACCCTTTCATTTCTCCGCTTCTGTACGCCAGTTATCCGACTACCGCAGAAAGCGATACTACTCGCCACACTGTACTATGATACGAAACTTCTTCCGCCGGGATGGGAAGGATCTGCGCTAACGGTGAAATAACACATTAAGCGGTCAGAATCCTTCTATCAGTGGTTTTACAGTGACTTTAGAGTAAATGCTTCGT
The DNA here is from genome assembly GCF_963876465.1 of Xenorhabdus sp. KK7.4. Classification (NCBI taxonomy): domain Bacteria; kingdom Pseudomonadati; phylum Pseudomonadota; class Gammaproteobacteria; order Enterobacterales; family Morganellaceae; genus Xenorhabdus; species Xenorhabdus sp. KK7.4. The sequence goes on along the minus strand of NZ_CAWNQF010000073.1, from coordinate 36,279 downwards.
GAATATGCTTATCGTCTACAAACCAGAATCAATGGCATCATCTTTCAGGCTGTTAAAGTCAGCATACTTACCATCAAATGAAATGACAGTGTGTTGATCGCCACATTTCTGCTCAGAAAACCAGTCACATTCAGAAGATAACCGAGGTTCTTCAATCCCCAGCCACGTGGATAACATAGGCAAAAGATGAAATCCGCTGCGATGAGCATTGATTCTGGTCTTAACGTTATAGTCATAGCCAGTAATGACGAAAGGCACCTGATAATTCTGTTTATTGGCATCACTATGGTTCAGATTCTCTTTATCCGTTCCTTTGCGCACAAAAGACAAACCATGATCGGCAAAATAGAGCATCGTCCAGTTCAGCTTATTGTGTCTGGCGATATTCTCAATTTCAGCCAATAAACTGTCCGTATTATGGATGCTCTGTACATAACAGGAGATATCTTTGGAGTGAAAATAGTGGCTGTATTTATTATTAGTTCTGGCACAGGGCTGTGGGTGTGACCCCATCAAATGAATGGCAATCAATCTCTTCTTATGACCCTGTTTCAGGGCATTACGGATATGGGGTAATAAATTTTCATCCGGCATGTAGCTTCTATCATCTGAACTTCCCTCTTTCAGAAAAATAGAGTGCGTGGCCTGCTGGCCTATCATTGCAGAAGGGGAATCAAACCCGCCTTTCATACCTTGATTGGAAATCCAGTGAGTTTCAAAACCAGCCTTATTTGCCAGTGTCATGATACTGTTATTCAGCTTAATCTGATTTTCCTGACGAATTGCCAGTGAGTTCGTCAATGAAAGCTGAGTGGATGGCGCAGCAGAAATATAGTTAGTGAATATTGTTGCATTCGTTTTATCCAGCCAGGGCGTGTTGTTATCAGGGAATCCATATTCCCCTAAAAAATCCCGACGGACGCTTTCGCCAATAACCATAATGTAGGTATCATATTTATCTTCTTTAACGGTGGGCTGCCAGTCATCATGATATTTGATAACGCTGGCAAACCGGTTGTTTTCAGACATAACCTTCACATAGCTTTGGTAGGCGTCTTTGAAAAAGCGGATTTCAGGTAAGCTGGTATTCAGAAGTTCATAGCTATCCACAAAACCCGACTTCACATATCCCTTAACAGGTGACCAAAACGCAGAAATAAAAAACAGCGCCAATAACCACTTCTTACCTTTTGCTGAAAAAACGGCATTTAATTTTACCGAGCACAACATCAGAATAAAAATAGCAAACACAGTCAAATAAGTTGATACAGGAAACCCACTGATATATTCCAGTGTTTCATTACGGTTGGTATAAAGCACTGAACCGACAGCGTTGATATCCGGAAAACCGTAGTTGAGACCAAGCGGTGCGTATAATATTCCGACAATGGAAAACAAACAGATCAGTACGACATATAAACGTTTATTACTGGAGGCAAGAAATAAAAAGAATGCAAAAGCACTAAAAACATATATTAATTTTAGCTGATATCCCAGACAATTATGGATCAGTAATATCAGTAGAAAAAGAGAGATTAAATAAAAAATATTTTTATTTTTATAAAGTGAGGACATAATATTATCGGTATTCCTTATAACCATAAATATTGTTGTAAGTCAGTTCCTTTATTGTTTATAAACCCAAAAAAATGATGGCCATACTAAACAATAGACTTTAATTTCCGATAATACTACGTCATAGCAGACTATTAGAAAACAAAAAACAGCCTGCTTAAAACACAAAGAAAGATCACTATCAGTAGCGTACAAAACCGGGAAGCTAGCTGCGCTCAAACATTTCCCGCTCTTCATCCCGTAAGGTCAGAACCCTGAAACCATCATGCGTAACCAGAATAGTATGCTCAAACTGAGCTGATAAACGGCGATCTTTCGTTGTAACAGTCCAGCCATCTTTATGCAGCTTAACCTCTTTTTTCCCCTGATTGATCATTGGCTCAATCGTGAATGTCATGCCTTCTTCCAGTACAATTCCTTCACCCGCTCTCCCATAATGCAGAACCTGAGGTTCTTCATGCATACTACTTCCGATACCATGACCACAGTATTCGCGGACAACACTATAATTATTCGCCTCAGCATGCTGCTGTATCGTCTGCCCGATATCCCCTAATGTGATACCCGGCCTTACAATCCTGATCGCCTTGTACAGACACTCTTGTGTGATATCCACCAGCCGTCTGGCATGTGAGGGAACTTCTCCGACGCAAAATGTGACGCTGCTATCGCCATAGTATCCGTCTTTTTTTACTGTCACATCCACATTAACAATATCACCATCTTTCAGCTTTTTATCGGATGGCCAGCCATGACAAACGACATAATTAACTGATGTATTGACTGTATAGGGAAAACTATACTGCCCCAGACTACCGGGAATAGCTCCCAATGTATTAACGATATAATTATGACAAAACGTATCTATTTCTAATGTCGTCACTCCGGGGACAATAATCTGACGAACAGCTTCAAGAACCTGCCCCGTCATACGCCCCGCAATTTCCATTCGTTTTATTTCTTCTGAACTTTTAATCAATACGCCAGTGCTATCTACCATTAATTTTCTCTTATTTTTTCAGTAAGTAGGGTCGTCTATTAATCATGCCCTTGCATAAGTGAATAACTCAAGCTATTTATTAAAATTTGTCCGCATTATCACTATAGAAAATTCATACTGTAATGAAGCCTTATTGAACTCAACATATTTCTTTGTCAATTATTCAAGTCATTAAGGGTGATAAATGAAAAAATTCTATCAGTTAAAAATTACACTTACAGAAACAAAACCTGCTATATGGCGTCGCTTCATTGTTCCATCCAATATTTCATTGGATAGATTACATGATGTCATTCAAGTTGTAATGGGCTGGGAAGATAGTCATTTACATGAATTTATTCTGGATTCTAAACGGTTTACCGAAAGGCCTGAAGCACCAGAAGAAGGCCATGAGGAAGGGAAATTCAAACTGGATTCACTCATCAAACGCAAAGGAAGTAAATTCATCTATCTTTATGATTTTGGTGACTCTTGGGAACATGAAATTTTGTTGGAAAACAGTAACTATTCACCGGAAGAATTACCCATGCCGATATTCTGCCTCGAAGGAGAACAAGCCTGCCCTCCGGAAGATTGTGGCGGCGTCTATGGTTATAGAGATCTACTTAATATTCTTAACGATCCAGCCCATGAAGAATATCAGGAAATGTTTGAATGGATACATGGTGAAACTGAAATTTCCTCCGGTGACGCATTTTTACCTGAAAAATTTTATCCCGAGGAAGTCAATAATATGCTGGCCTTATATTATCGCTGGTCGAGAGACCGTTATCTGTCTTTGTTCGGGTGAATGACTCATTCACAATATTAAAGGGCCTTTGCTATTTATCCCGGTGAATAAAATAGCAAGGGTCTTTTATTAATTGTGTATGAAGCGATTTATTTTTCATGAGGAAGGATTATGGGTATATCTGAATATCGTGGTGGATGTTTATGCGGCAATATCCAGTTCATTGCAACAGGAACACCTAATAACCCCCATACCTGTTCATGCACGATGTGTCAGAAACATTCCGGAGCATTGACACTCTGCTGGGTTGAATTTCCCAAAGATTCAGTGCGATGGATTGGAAAGGGTGGCTTTCCTTCTTTATATCGATCTTCTGATTACTCCAGCCGGGCATTTTGTAATCATTGTGGTAGTTCATTAGGGGCGATTGATGATAGCCCGACGATTGGATTAATTCTGGGAAATTTTGATAATCATGAATCAGAAGAATTAACCCCGTTGTCGCATTCTTACCCGCCTTCACAACCGAAATGAAAATAATACAGAAAAGAAAATGCCTACTCCGTTCAGGAATAGGCATTTCAGTCAGGCGTTCACAACGATGGCAATTAAAACTTAACAGTCACATTCGTTCTGAAAGTACGTCCCGGTCCCGGCATTAATCCCATTGCTAACGGATCGAGGTAATAGACATCAGTCACGTTATCAATACCTGCCTGAATCCGGATGTTTTTATTAACTTTATATTTCACAAACAGGTCAACGGTTGTGTAAGGTTCCCATTCAACGTGAACCAGAACACTTCCGGAACGCTGTCCTTTAACATCACTCAAACCCACGCTAGGCCGGCTCCCCATATAGCTTAGCGTTGCTCCCATGTCCAAGTCCTGATCAAAAGCACGTCCACCCAATGTCACTGTATAACTATTCTTCGGCTGGATATGGTTTACAACGTAGCTGTCCGGAATACCCCCCGGATTACAGCGCATTTTAGGATTAATGCTTGCCTGTTCTGGTGTTAAACAAAATAGCGTGTGTGTGTAATATGACCAGCCTAATTCAGCGTAAGCAAAACCCACATCATAACTTGATGAAAGCTCTAAACCACGCCACTCCGCTTTATCAACATTGATCATTGTAAGCTGAGTCTCATACTGACCACGTTTTGCGTTGTTTATTCTGGTCAGATAATCTTTAACCTGTGTATCAAAATAGCTCAGTTTAGTACGAAATTTATCGCCATCCATCAACAGATCGTTCTTCAATACATTGACCCCGACTTCCCATGACAGGGAACGCTCAGGTGATAACAGGAGGTTTGTATTCGGAGTCTGAGACCAGCCTTTAGTTGTTTCAAACAGGCTTGGTAACCGGATAGCAGAGCCATACTTGCCATAGAATTGAAGACCTTCTAAAGGCTCAAGGGTCATATTGATAATTGGAGACCAACCGCCGGCAGTACGTTCTAATCCCTCTCCGTAGGTCACCGGACCAATCACTTCCTTCAGTTTATTGTTTTCATCAAAAGTATCTGGAAATATAGGATTATTATCATGAGACTTAAAATATGAATAACGCAAACCACCATCAAAGGTCAGCCAATCCAGAGGCTTCCATTCGGCATTAGCAAAAATATTGTAATCATTGCGCCATCCTTCCCTAAAAGAACCGCTCTTAAGCACGTCATAGGTCTCATTCTTCGGATAACCAGTAGTTTCATATGTGTAAGATGCGCCATAGGTAAACGCAAGATCCCCATAAGGAAACAGGATCTCTGATGTATTATTAATACCTACTCCCCATTTATCTGTCTGACTATAAGTACGGTCTACTGTTATTCCTGATAAAGGGCTTGAGCTATTAATATGGCTCACAGCCTGGTTATAAAATGCATTAGCTTTTAAATCGACCAGATAATTACCTTCTGGCTTAAAACGATATTGTGCCGTATATGAAGTAACATTAATTTTATTCATAAAACCTTCATAAGGCGCACCGAAACGTACTATTGATGATGGCATTATTTCACCATAGCGGCTGATATATTCGTTTCTAGCCAGTTCAAGGGCTTGCCCTTCACCAAACTTCAGCTTCCCTTTCAACAGATGAGAAATATTATCCATTGAGGTATTCAGTACTTCCTCATTTATTCTGTAAGGAGTAAGTCTTTCGGATGAGGAAAAATATGGTTGAGGCGCATTTTTACCTCTTTTACCCGCATAATAGTTACCATTTTGTCGGCGAGCAAAAGCAGCAACCACATCCAGATATTCACTTTTAAACCCTAACGCAATACTGCCATTTCCCCCCGTTGGCCGGAATCCGCCATGCCGATCCATCCCGTCAGATTCATCATAGGTTTCATAAAGCTTTCTAGTAAAATAATTAGGGGTTCTCGGATAACCACCAACCGTACCCACTTCCGGAGGCCTTGTACTGTTGTTATTAAACCCGCCGGTCATTCTCACACCGAATGTCTGACCATGTAAAACAACATCATTCACATTAAGTGTACTTACCCTGACTACCCCACCAATAGCCCCATTAGCGTCAGCCCCTGTACTCGGGCCTTTCTCAATATCCACGGAACTGATCAAGTCCGGATCAATATAAGTGCGCCCGGCCACCCCTGAATAACCACGGTAAATCGTTGTCTCCTGCATGGCTCCATCAACAATAACCGGTGTTCTTCCCTGCCCCTGCATCCCACGGATATTGACATCCAGCGCACCAGAGTTACGGTTCTCACTATTCAGCACGCCCGGCGTTCCCTTCAGAAAATCACCCACGGATGTACCACGGCGCTGTTCTACCTGCTCCGCTGAAATATGAGTACTGGAACCGGGGGTCATATAAGGTAAATCAGCGTTTAGCTGTGCTTCACTGAATCCAGAAACTTTAAGCTCTTTAAGTACCACGGTTTCTGGCTTATGAGGATTTTCTGGCGCGGTTTTCGATGTTTTATCAGTGTCTGCTGCGTAAGATGGAAAAACTGTGTTTCCCAGTAGTGCTAATAAAATCCCTGTTCTCAGGTTCAGTGGGGAGCTGAACGAGTTTGTTGATGATTCCACTTTTAATGCTTCCATGTTATGGCTATTAGTTCAGTGTGATAATTAATTCAATTTGAATGTGATGGGCAAAATGATAGTAACTTTATTATTCTTCAATACGTTTTCCGGAGGTATTGGTAGTGGTTCTGCTCTTTTAAAAACCTGCATAGCTTCTCTGTCCAGTGATGCAATACCGGAACTCTGCTGTATTTCTCTGGTAACCAAATGACCATTTCTATCAATGACAGCCCGAACAACTGATACCCCAGCTTCCCCGTTTCTATGGGCAGAGGCAGGATAATGGATGTATTGCCTAAGTTGCTTCTGTACTTCAAGCTTCCATCGTTTTAGTTCTGTTATTTCCGATGATTCACTGCTGGCTGCTGGTTGTATTGGCTGTATTGTCTTTTCAGCATCAATTAATTGGGTGGTAGTCAGTAACTGATGAGCACCAGAATCAGCGACATATAGACAACCGATGAGTAAAAGCGATCCAATTAAAAATAATAATGAAAAGCCGCCCAAACGCGGAGGATTAGGTCGAAAAATAATAGGTATACTCATTTGTTGTGCGCTGCTGGTATATTTGTATCGTTCTTATAAGGGCGGTAATGATAATTAATGCCAAAAACAAATGCAAACAATAACAATTATCATTATTGGGTGATTTATATCTCCATTACCACTGAATCAAAAATGACCAACATCGATACATTAGGGAAAAAGATTTAAATCGAGCCGCTTCGCAATCCCATTTAATAGTCAAAAAATCCGATACATTCCCGATCGCAATCCTGATAACCTACCGTATGACTCTTCCTCTTAATATCAGCCATCGAATCCACAGATGAATCGCACAGATTATCAGTGATAAGATAGTGTTTTCGCCCAGCAGAGGTTCACTAGCGTTCTATCCTTAGCTGATTATATTTAGGTTTTGTCATTTAGATGGGTTGACTGAGTGTCGATAGCCCAGCCGAGTCAACAGGAACAATAAAATTGAATCAAATCAACATGAAAGAATCTCCAGCAAAGGATGTAAGCACCCACACTCCCATGATGCAGCAGTATCTGCGCCTGAAAGCGCAACATCCTGATATTTTGCTGCTTTATCGCATGGGAGATTTTTATGAGTTGTTCTATGACGATGCGAAAAAGGCAGCAAAGTTACTGGATATTTCTCTGACCAAACGTGGGCAGTCCGCAGGCCAGCCAATCCCAATGGCTGGAGTTCCTTATCATGCAATTGAAAACTATCTGGCAAAACTGGTTCAACTTGGTGAATCTGCGGCAATCTGTGAACAGGTTGGCGATCCTGCCACCAGCAAAGGCCCTGTTGAGCGTAAAGTTGTACGTATTGTGACTCCGGGAACTGTCACTGATGAAGCATTGCTGCAAGAACGTCAGGATAACCTTCTGGCGGCTATCTGGCATGACAGTCAGGGGTTTGGCTACGCTACTCTGGATATCACTTCCGGTCGTTTCCGTGTTTCTGAAATGGCTGATGAAGATACAATTGCTGCTGAACTCCAGCGAACCCGTCCGGCTGAATTACTCTATCCTGAAGCCTTTGAGCACATGGGGTTGATCGAACGCTATCACGGCCTGCGTCGTCGCCCTATGTGGGAATTTGAACTGGATACGGCAAAGCAGCAGCTAAATCTGCAATTTGGTACCCGTGATCTGATCGGCTTTGGGGTCGAAAAGGCTCCACAGGCACTGCGGGCGGCAGGCTGTCTGCTGCAATATGTCAAAGACACTCAGCGCACTGCTCTGCCTCATATCCGCAATATCACAATGGAAAGCCAGCAAGAGACGGTCATCATGGATGCCGCTACCCGCCGCAATCTTGAATTGACTCAGAACCTGTCGGGAAGCACTGAAAACACCCTTGCCTCTGTACTCGATCAGTGTGTGACGCCTATGGGCAGCCGTATGTTGAAACGCTGGCTCCATACCCCAATCCGCAACCGGGATATACTGGAAAATCGCCAGCAGGCTATTTCTGCGCTTCAGGAGATAGGCTTTGAGCTACAACCGTTCTTGCGTCAGGTTGGCGATTTAGAGCGTGTGCTGGCCCGTCTAGCTCTCCGCTCTGCCCGTCCTCGTGATTTGGCAAGAATGCGCCACGCTTTCCAGCAATTGCCAGATATCCACCAGATCATGGATTCTTCTGATTCCCTGTATATTCAGGCATTACAACAACGTATTGGTCGTTTTGACGAGTTACAGCAACTGCTGGAAAACGCGGTAGTCGAAACCCCGCCTGTTCTGGTGCGTGATGGCGGTGTCATAGCGCCCGATTATAATGCTGAGCTGGATGAATGGCGAGCATTGGCTGATGGTGCCAGTGATTATCTCGACAAACTGGAAATCCGTGAACGTGAAAAACTCGGTATTGATACCCTGAAAGTCGGCTTCAATGCAGTGCATGGTTACTATATTCAGGTCAGTCGCGGGCAAAGTCACCTTGTGCCGATTCATTATGTACGCCGCCAGACCCTGAAAAATGCAGAACGCTATATTATTCCTGAATTAAAAGAGTATGAAGATAAGGTTCTGACTTCCAAAGGCAAGGCTCTCGCTATTGAAAAAGCCCTGTATGAAGAGCTGTTCGACTTATTACTTCCTCATCTGGCGGCCCTGCAAACCAGCGCTGAAGCACTTTCAGAACTGGATGTACTGGCAAACCTCGCCGAACGAGCTGAAACACTGAATTATACCTGTCCGACATTAACAGACAGAACCGGCATCCAAATCACGGGAGGCCGTCATCCGGTTGTTGAACAGGTTCTCAGCGAACCTTTTATCTCTAACCCGTTAACCCTCTCTTCACAGCGTCGCCTGTTAATCATTACTGGGCCGAATATGGGCGGGAAAAGTACTTATATGCGTCAGGCCGCTTTGATTACTTTGCTGGCATATATTGGTAGTTTTGTCCCGGCAGAAAAAGCGCTGATTGGGCCAGTAGACCGTATTTTTACCCGTGTAGGTGCATCCGATGATTTGGCATCCGGGCGTTCGACCTTCATGGTAGAAATGACTGAAACGGCTAATATTCTGCATAATGCGACAGAACACAGTCTGGTGTTGATGGACGAAATCGGTCGTGGTACATCAACTTACGATGGTCTTTCTCTCGCGTGGGCCTGTGCTGAAAATCTGGCTAACCGCATTAAGGCGATGACGTTATTCGCCACTCACTATTTTGAATTGACGACATTGCCTGAAAAATTAGAAGGCGTGGTCAATATCCATCTGGATGCGGTTGAACACGGCGACACCATCGCTTTTATGCATAATGTGCAGGATGGTGCAGCCAGCAAGAGCTACGGGCTGGCCGTTGCCTCACTGGCCGGTGTTCCCCGTGATGTTATCAAACGGGCACGTCAGAAACTAAAAGAGCTAGAGTCACTCTCCAACAATGCAACAGCAGGTCATGTCGATACACCACAGCTGACACTACTGGCGGAAGAAACCTCCCCGGCAGTAGAAGCACTGGAAAACCTGAATCCGGACTCCCTGACGCCACGTCAGGCACTGGAATGGATTTACCGTTTAAAAGACATGGTGTAAAGCATGACGGATTTACAGATGACAGGGAGCAGAACAACAGGTTTGTCCATAAAAGGTGATACCAGCCTGTTAGAACCCATTTATCAATTTTTACAGTGTGAAACCCCGGATCAATGGGTGGAAAAAGCACGGCAGCCGGAGAACCTTCCGGTTTTGCTGCGTGATCATCTTTTATGTGAACTAAAAGCAGCGCAGAGCGCAATGTTCCTGATCCGCAAATATGCTGTTGATCCGGCGAGCGCGGATGCGCTGCTGGCATGGTTTCAGCCCTATGAAGATTTTGCCTATAAAAAAATCGGCAGCATCCACTCGTTAAAGGGCAAAAGCCAAATTACGAAACAAATTACTGCACGGGAAAAGTCCCCTTACAGTCAGTCGTTAATTGATAAAATGGTGCTGCTGATAAAAGAAGAACTACATCATTTTTATCAGGTGCTGGAGATTATGGAATCCAGAGGAATAAGCTATGACAGCATCAGCGCCAGCCGTTATGCTCGCTCGTTGTTTCAGCATATCACTAATCATGAGCCTTATACTCTGGTGGATAAATTAATTATTGGGGCATATATTGAGGCACGTTCTTGCGAACGTTTTGCTAAATTAGCGCCTTATCTGGACGAGGAATTGGGTAAATTTTATATTTCCCTGCTGCGTTCAGAAGCACGCCATTATCAGGATTATTTAACACTGGCTCAATCTATATCTAAAAATGATATTACAGAAAGAGTGAAATATTTTGGCCAAATAGAAGCTGAACTTATTCGGTCACCCGATTCTGATTTTAAATTCCATAGTGGTATACCTATAAATTAAAAGTATGCCGATAAATTAAGAAAGGTGGGCTTTATTATCCCACCTTTTAATTTAATTATCCCTTTATCTCAGGTATAAAATTCTAAGTACGGAATAAGGATTCGATATTCAATCCTTGGGTATGCAGAATGTCTCTGAGACGGCGCAACCCTTCAACTTGAATCTGACGAACTCTTTCCCTGGTTAATCCAATTTCTCGTCCTACATCCTCTAAAGTTTCCGCTTCGTAACCAAGCAAGCCAAAACGACGAGCCAGAACTTCACGTTGTTTTGCGTTGAGTTCAAACAACCATTTGACAATACTTTGTTTCATATCATCATCCTGGATGGTTGTTTCTGGCCCAGAATCGTTTTCATCAGATAAAATATCTAACAGCGCTTTATCTGAATCCCCGCTAATCGGAGTGTCGACTGAAGTAATGCGTTCATTAAGCCGCATCATACGGCTTACATCATCAACTGGTTTATCCAGTTTTTCAGCAATTTCTTCGACACTTGGCTCATGATCTAATTTATGAGCTAACTCTCTTGCAGTACGTAAATAAACATTCAGTTCTTTAACGATATGAATGGGCAAACGGATCGTACGAGTTTGATTCATAATCGCCCGTTCAATTGTCTGACGGATCCACCAGGTGGCATAAGTAGAAAATCTAAAACCTCTTTCAGGATCGAATTTTTCTACTGCTCGAATAAGACCAAGGTTGCCTTCTTCAATTAAATCCAAAAGCGCCAATCCTCGGTTGCTATATCTTCGGGATATTTTGACTACCAGCCGCAAGTTGCTTTCAATCATGCGTTGGCGCGCAGCAATATCTCCCCGCAATGCCCGTCTAGCGAAAAGAACTTCTTCCTCTGCTGTCAGCAAAGGAGAAAAACCAATTTCTCCAAGATAAAGCTGAGTTGCATCAAGAACCCGTTGGTTAACTCCTTGCAACAATTCCAAGTCTTCATCAAAACTGGTTAAATCATCCTCGTCTTTCAGCAACGCTTCATCAAAGTCATCGGCTTCCTTGCCATTTTCGTCTAAATCCGCCTCTTCATACAACTCATTAACTTTAAGCGTACTTTGGCTCATCAGCTGCTCCTACCCATGATAATGCGGACAGGAGTTCAGATTCCTGCCCTGGTTTATCGCTGCGGAAGATAACGCAGCGGGTTTACGGATTTTCCCTTGTAACGAATCTCAAAATGCAATCTTACTGAACTGGTTCCGGTGCTACCCATAGTTGCTATTTTCTGCCCTGCCTGTACATCCTGCTGCTCTCGCACCAGCATAGTATCGTTATGAGCATAAGCACTCAGGTAGTCATCATCATGTTTTATTATTATTAGATTTCCATATCCACGTAATGCATTTCCGGCGTAAACAACTTTCCCACTGGCGGTTGCAAAGACGGGTTGGCCACGATTACCCGCAATGTCAATGCCCTTATTCCCACCCTGAGAATCTGAAAAACCTTCAAGAACTTTTCCTTCAGCAGGCCATCTCCAACTATTGATAGTCTTACTAGTAATAGCCTTACTCGCATTTAAATCTGTTGCAGGCGATACTTTTGAAGGGGTACCGTCACTATCAGAAATCGTTTCTCTTGGCAACATTTTTTGCGAATTATTCCTGTCATTATTTGCAGGATACGCATTACCTTTTTGAAAATCAACCTGCTCAATTTTAGATTGTGTGCTATTTGATGCTATTAATACACCGTTCCTGGAGTTTACATTGCCAATTCTCAGGACTTGGCCAACATTTAAGCCATAAGGTTCTGAAATGCCATTTATGTGAGATAGTTCACGAAAATCCTTACCTGTAATCCAGGCAATGTAAAATAAAGTATCTCCATGTTTAACTGTGTAAGTTTTACCGTTATAGCTCCCTTTCGGAATGCTCCCATAATTTCGGTTATAGGCGATTTTTCCATTCTGTAAATTATTATTTCCAGCATTATTTACCGGATATTTACTATTTGTGGAATATTTGCCTATTTCGTTGTTTTTGGAGATTACCGGAGGGGACGATGGCATTGGAGTCGAAATCGATGAGGGGCGGGAGGATATTATTCTATTTTTTTCCTGATTATCCACACTCACTATTGGGGCAGGACGATTTGGTGTATTACTACAACCAGCCAGTATTGTGCCTGCAATTGTATAGATTATTATCCACTGTATTTTTTTCATTAAGTTTCCTACTTTCATACCTTATTCCCCCATAAAGGCAAATATAAGCGACAAGCATTATGATTTATAAAGAAATTAAGATTCATAAAAATATTTAAGGCAAAATACTTTTTTTTTATCTCAAAAAAATAGCTGCTAATTTAAAAATAGCGGTAAAAAAATAAATCAGCAGATTATGCCAGTTCGCCTTGGATAAGAGGTACGAAACGAACAGATTCGATCACTTCACTATGAAAATCGTTCCCATAGCGATGTACCACTTTCAGCGACTGAGAGCTTTCACCAACAGGCAATACCATGACGCCGCCATCTGCCAGCTGATGTAACAATGCCTGTGGTATTTCCGGAGGTGCTGCTGTGACGATGATGGCATGAAATGGCCCCTTTGACGGCCACCCATTCCAGCCATCCCCATGGCGGGTTGAGATATTATGTAAATCGAGTTGCTTTAACCTGCGTTTAGCCTGCCACTGCAATCCCTTAATTCGTTCTACAGAAAAGACATGCCCGGCTAAATGAGCAAGTATCGCAGTCTGATAACCAGACCCCGTCCCAATCTCCAGTACTTTAGATTCAGGCGTTAAATCCAGTAATTCAGTCATGCGGGCAACGATATATGGCTGAGATATAGTCTGCCCGTGTCCGATGGGCAATGCCGTATTCTCATATGCCTTATGTGCCAGAGCTTCATCAACAAAACATTCTCTGGGTACTTTGGATATCACTTCCAGCAGGTGTTCATTATGAATACCCTGCTGGTGTAGCTGTGTCAGCAAATTTTTCATTAACCGACTTAACATTCTCCGACATCCCCGGCTTTCAACAGCCAATCAGTTACCAGTTCCTGTGCTTTATAGGCTGTCAAATCTACCTGCAAAGGAGTAATGGAAACAAACCCTTCTTCTACCGCAGCAAAATCGGTTTCCGGGCCAGCATCGTGTTTTGCTCCCGGTGGCCCTATCCAGTAGAGCATATTGCCTTTAGGGTCTTCCAGAGAATAAACTTCTTCCGCTGCACTTCGACAGCCACACCGTGTTACCTTGAACCCTTTGATTTGTTCAATAGGCACATCAGGGACATTAATATTCAGAATATTACCGGCTCTCAATGGCAATTTCTGTAACATATTCAATAAGCGAACAGTGACTTCCGCCGCTGTTTCGTAATGTTTGTCACCATCCAGTGACACAGCCAGAGCGGGTAACCCCAGATGACGCCCTTCCATCGCAGCAGCCACAGTTCCGGAGTAAATCACATCATCCCCCAGATTAGGGCCACAATTGATGCCTGAAACAACGATATCAGGCCGTGGACGGACTAATTTATTGACGCCCAGATAAACACAATCGGTCGGAGTACCTTCCTGAACTGCAACATCACCATTATTCAGTCTGCTGATACGCAAAGGACGATCCAGAGTTAAAGCATTCGATGCACCACTACGATTACGATCAGGTGCTACAACCTGCACGTGATACTGTTCCCGCAATTTGGCCGCTAACGTTTGAATACCCGGGGCGGTAACACCATCATCATTACTCAGCAATATCCGAAGCATTAAAATATCTCTTAAATTTACTTAAAAAATGGCAAATGTTGAAACATGGTATTTGTTAAAACATAGATTAATACAGTAACTTTCCCTATGTGCTATTCTGCTCGCGTCTTAAAGATCTCTGCTTAAACAACATCAGGGTTTGTCAGAAAATCGTTTGATCTTAGCATGACGCAAGCAGTTTTGTAGAGCGCTTTGCATCCCGTTTACTTAAATAAGAGCATACTTATAGTCTGCATCTTTTAAGTTGTACCTTTGTTGGTTGCACTCACTTTTTGTTCAGAGATTTATCTCTTTATTACCATGTAGCACGATATTAAACCCTTCCTCTTCCTGAGGAGCGACAAAAGCACGGGTGATGGCCGCAAATTGCTCGTCTGTCACCGAAAATTGGTGCTCTCCAGACTGATTGCGCAGATGTAGGCGAGCCAGACAAACACTATCAGGCACATCAAGAAAATGAAGGTAGTTCTCGACCTCTGTTGCCTCAATGATTTTCTTCATCCATTTCCGGTTTTCAATCGTATTAGCAGGAAAATCAAGAATGACAGAAATCCCGGCATTCAATAAAGAGATTAAATGAGGCTCCATCGCATTTCTGAGCTTTTCCGAATAGCACACATAATCGGCCACAGTTTTTATTTCACTACCATAAAGTGTTGAGAGCCAATAATCTTCATTCATAACAATTGTCATTGGTTGCTGAGATAACTGTGCAGATAGGGTCGATTTTCCCGAAGCAATTTTTCCACATAATATGTGAAAAACCGCTTTTTGCGGATGAGTCGTTTTTTCCTGAGAAATAGATTTATCTTGGCAAAGAGTATTTTCCGATGAGGATATTTTTGATGAATACATTAAATTATCTTCCATTAATCAGAGCAATATAAAGGTTATTAATTCAAAAAAGCATTTTCATTTGAAACCAACACTAACTAGATTAGACAAAATCCACTTTATTCCGTTGAGTATGAAATAATAATACATCCCACAAATTTCAATTAATTATGTGAAATACACTCCAAAAATTAATATAGAAAACTTCAATTGCAATAACCAGATCAACTTTCAGATAATTTAAACAATCCTCTCGTAAAAATAATATCTATATTATCTCTGAAAATAATTTTCACTGACGTAATTATATTATCCTAGAATAGTTAATACCACTTTAGAGTTATTATCTACATTAAATAGAAATAACAGAGGCTTATATGAGATTCCAAAATAGCGTGGTGATTATTACAGGCGGAGCAAGTGGAATTGGTGAAGCAACAGCAAAAGCATTTTCTGCCGAAGGTGCTCATGTTGTGATTGCCGATTTCTCAGATCATGGGAAAAAAGTTGCCGAGGAACTTAATACAAAAGGCAATGAAAGTATTTTTATTAAAACTGACGTCACAAGCGAAGAGAGCATTAAGTATATGGTCTCGAAAACAGTTGAAAAATTTAAACGTATCGATGTTTTATTTGCCAATGCAGGGATAGCCGCCGATAACAGTGCAGATAAACTGACGGTTGCCAGCTGGCAGAAAACTATCGATGTGAATCTGACCGGGGTTTTTCTATGTGATAAATTTGTTATCCATGAAATGATTAAACAAAAATCAGGTGGGGTGATCGTCAACTGTGGTTCGATCCACAGCTTTGTCAGCCGCGAAGCCATTACAGCTTATACAGCCTCTAAAGGCGGCGTTAAGTTATTAAGCCAGACTTTAGCGATTGACTATGCCAAAAATAATATCAGGGTGAATACAGTCTGCCCCGGCTATATCAACACTCCGCTATTAAGCCAGATCCCCGAAGAACTAAAAGAGCAGCTTATTTCTCTTCATCCACTGGGACGTTTAGGAAAACCAGAAGAGGTGGCGAAAGCCGTATTATTCTTAGCAAGTGATGATGCATCATTTATTACCGGAACGACATTACTTGTCGATGGTGGATATACCGCACAGTAGTACTCTCCCATCGACTTTCAAGTTGCAGCTTACTGACAAAGCTGCAACTTGAAATATCTAAAGTAATACTCAGGCGAAAACCATTACTCGGAAATATCAGCCGTATTGTTTTGCTTCTGATTAATCAGCTCTCTGATAACACTGGTAGCGAAGCTGCCCGATGGCAAAGAAAAATGAAGAGTAACCGTTTGGTCATCCAGCCATTCCCAGTGCAGATTAAGTGGTTTTACTAACATCGCTCTGCGCGCACTGTCGACACGTTCACGTTTCACTAATCCCCAAAGAGATTCGTAATCCTGTAAACATTGCTGTTCAAAATCCAGAGCCTGATGTAGCGTTCCCAGTGCTTTATCACCCGGTAATGACGCCGTAATCTGCAATTCACCGTCCATAACCCGCTGCTGTAATACAGACAGTTCAGATTCATCCGCCACAAACCAGCTGCCACGCCCCGTCAACTGCAATGCGTCGCCATTTTGTACTTGCTGATGTTCGCCTCGTCCGATACGTATACTGGTAATTGCGTTAAACATAGCGCTACGGCTGGCAGAAAGGTAAAAGCTACGGCGATTACGCTCTTTAACCTGTATTTCATTTGTTGCCCAGCGTTGCGCCTGAACCAGATTCTGCCCATCACGCCCAAAACGCTGTTCACCAAAATAATTAGGGACGCCTGTCTGAGCTATCTGCTCTAAACGTTTTTCTACTACCTGACGATCAGAAACTTCTCTCAATACCAGTGTAAAATCATTGCCTTTTAGCGTACCAATGCGCAGTTTGCGTTTCTGACGAGCAGTAGCCAGTATTTCACATCCTTCAAGCTGAAATGCAGCCAGATCAGGATCCTGTTTTCCCAGCAGATGCAAACAGAACCACTGTTCTGTCACCGCATTACGATCTTTTAAGCCCGCATAACTGACAGAACGCGCCGGTATTTTGGCAAAACGGGCAAGGTTATCAGCAACAAACTGCGTGTTACATCCTGTCTTGCGGATATGCACCATTAAGTGCTCACCTTCTCCATCAGGAGAAAAGCCTAAGTCTTCCCGCACAATAAAATCTTCCGGGATCGATTTAACAACGCCAGTGGCTTCCGGACGCCCATAAAGCCAGTGTAATTCACTCAATATCATGCTTATTCCTTCACCAGCAAAGCGACCGCTTCACAGGCAATACCTTCTTTACGGCCCACAAATCCCAATTTTTCAGTCGTTGTCGCTTTAACGTTAATATCATCCATATGGCACTCAAGATCTTCTGCCAGATTGACGCGCATCTGGGGAATATGAGGTAACATTTTAGGTGCCTGAGCAATAATGGTGATATCAAGATTACCTATCCGATAACCTTTTTCACGAATGCGGCGATAAGCCTCTTTCAGCAACTCACGACTATCTGCGCCCTTAAAAGCCGGGTCAGTATCCGGGAATAATTTCCCGATATCACCCAATGCTGCTGCTCCCAACAAAGCATCTGTTGCAGCATGCAAGGCAACATCACCATCTGAGTGTGCAATCAGCCCCTGTTCATAAGGAATGCGGACACCACCAATGATCAGTGGCCCTTCTCCGCCAAATTTATGTACATCAAAACCGTGACCAATTCTCATAAGATACGTTCCTTTGATTTTCGGGATAGGTAAAACTCAGCCAGAGCCAGATCTTCAGGCTGAGTTACTTTTATATTGTCCGCCCGACCGCTGACCAGAGCTGGATGATAGCCACAATATTCCAGCGCAGAAGATTCATCTGTAATGCAGGCCTGTTCAGCAAGGGCTTTCATCAGACAATCGCGTAATAACTGCAACGGAAATAGCTGTGGCGTCAACGCATGCCAGAGACCACTGCGATCAACGGTGTGATCAACCACCTGTAGTGCTGTGTCAGTTATTCTTCCCGAAGCAGCGGCCATCATACGTTTCATTGTGTCCCTGACCGGTGCGGCCAGTAATCCCCCACAAAACCGTTCGTCATCAAACGGCCCAGCACTCAACACAGAAGAAACCGATTTTTCATCCAGCAATTGCAGTAAGTTATCAAGGTCATTCCGATGCAAACAAGGGCGCGCTGCATCATGAACCAAAACCCAATCAGGGCATTCCGGCGACAACCCGGCCAGATAATTCAGCCCGGCTAATACTGAATCAGCGCGTTCATCACCACCGATAACTGTTGTAATACGCGGATCAGAAGCGATAGGCAATTGGTTAAATTGTCTGTCAGCAGGGTGTAACACAATGATAGCCTGCTGTATGCGGGGATGTTCAAGCAGTGCAGAGAGTGTATGTTCAATAATCGTTTTTTCGGCAATACTGAGATATTGTTTCGGACACTCCGATTTCATCCGGCTACCGATACCAGCAGCAGGGATTAAAGCAACTATTTCAGTCATAAAATTCAGTTATAAAAATATCAGCAGGAGAGTGAAGCGTTGAGCAGTTCATTTGAGTTATTGTTCACTGTTTTATTTCTCGTTATTTTGTCCCGAAGCCTGTTGTGCATTTTGTTTCGTTGTATCCGGTACCATGCGATAAAAAGATTCACCGGGTTTAATCATACCTAATTCATTACGGGCACGTTCTTCAATTGCTTGCTGACCGCCTTTCAAATCCTTAATTTCCGCAAATAGCTGGTCATTACGCGACTTCAGAAAAAGGTTGTCTTTCTCTTGTTTTGCAACCTCATCCTTAACCCGCATATAATCGTGAATACCATTTTTGCCGATCCACAGCGAATACTGTAACCAGCCAAGTAAAACCAGTAATAGTAGCGTTAGTTTACCCATTTCCGCCCCCTGAAAAACCCGCTAATCATCCCATAACTCAGGGGATGACGCCACTATCACAAATGGATCACAAAAGAATACGCAGTGACATGAGTGTAGGAACACATTACCTGACTCGCAATAATGTGTTTTTACTTTGTCCGGGGAATGTGTTCAGAGAATGGAAAACAAAAATGGGATATCAGGTAGCCAGAATATTTCTTTCGTTGAGCAAAATAAGTAATTCTTCCATCAGTAACTCAATGGGTTGTGAACCATCTAAATGAATATCGGGATGTTCTGGTGCCTCATAATCTGAATCAATACCGGTAAAATTCAGGATTTCTCCGGCTCGTGCTTTCTTATATAAGCCTTTCGGATCACGGGACTCACAAATTTCCAGAGGCGTATCGACAAAGACCTCAATGAATTGCTCTGGCTCCATGGATTGCCGTATTTTTTGTCGCTCAGCACGATTAGGAGAAATAAAGGCCGTCAATACCACCAGCCCGGCATCAAGCATCAGTTTTGCAACTTCTCCCACACGACGGATATTCTCCTGCCTATCAGCTTCAGAAAAACCTAAATCATTGCACAGCCCATGGCGCAGATTATCCCCATCCAATAAGTAGGTTTTGATCCCCTGTGAAAACAGCGCCTGTTCTAATACCCCAGCAAGTGTTGATTTGCCTGAACCGGATAAACCGGTAAACCAGATAACTAAAGCCGGGTGCCCGTTCACAGCTTCCCGCTGTTGTCTGCCCACAGAATGTGAATGCCAGACTACATTAGGCGAGACCGCATTATGGGAAATAATATTAGGAGAATCCTCCCTGACCTGAACCACTTACTTCCCTCCCAATAAATCACGTGCTCCCCAGTGTGGGAAATGGCGGCGTACTAACCGGTTGAACTCCAGTTCAAACTCACTGTATTCATGCGGCTCCTGATAGACATCAGTCTGAATTTCCCGCACCAGCCCCGCACCAACGGTAACGTTAGTCAGGCGATCGATCAAAATGATGCCACCGGTATCCGCACTTTGCTGATAACTATCAATCAACAGCGGTTCATCAAATGAAAACTCCACCAGCCCAATAGCATTTAACGGCAGCTCAACCGCGACTTTCTGGGTCAGATTATTGATATCGACCTGATACTGAACATTATCTATTTTTGCCCGGCTCTTCTTACCTGCTACCTTGATATCCAGACTTTGCCCCTGAATCAGCGGCTTTTCTGACATCCAGACAACATCTACCAGAGCATGGCGCGCTACCGTCATTTGGCTTTCAACCGCCACCAGCAGATCACCACGGCTGATATCAATTTCATCTTTCAGGACGATAGTGATAGCCTGCCCCGGTACAGCAAAAGTCAAATCACCATCAAAAGTCACGATCCTCTCTACTGTGGAAACCCGGCCTGATGGCATCACTTTAATTTTTTGCCCCTGACGTAAAATTCCCGATGATAATGTGCCGCCATAACCACGAAAATCAAGATCAGGGCGATTAACGTATTGCACCGGAAAACGTAGAGGCTGCTCTGAAGCATTTTTCTGTACATCTACTGTTTCAAGGAGCTCCAGCAAAGTTGCTCCGCTGTGCCACGGCATTTTCTCACTGTGACTGACGATATTGTCTCCTTCCAGCGCCGAGATAGGGACAAAATAAATTTGCAGATCAGTGGGCAGCTGGCTGGCAAAATCCAGATAATCCTGTTTGATCTGATCGAAAATATCCTGTCGGTACTCCACCAGATCCATTTTGTTTACTGCCACCACCAAATAGCGGATCCCCAGCAACGTACTGATAAAACTATGCCGGCGAGTCTGTTCCTGTACACCTTTGCGCGCATCGATCAGAAGTATAGAGAGATCACTGGTTGATGCCCCTGTTGCCATATTACGGGTATATTGTTCATGCCCCGGCGTATCCGCGATGATAAATTTGCGTTTTTCCGTGGAGAAGTAACGATAGGCAACATCTATAGTAATACCCTGCTCCCGCTCAGCCGCAAGTCCATCAACCAAAAGCGCCAGATCCAGCTTTTCTCCCTGAGTTCCCAGCCGCTTACTGTCATTTTGTAAAGTCGCCAGCTGATCTTCGTAGATCTGACGGGTATCGTGTAACAAGCGACCGATCAATGTGCTTTTACCATCGTCAACGCTGCCACAGGTCAGAAAACGCAGTAGCCCCTTTTCCTGCTGTGCTCTCAGATAGGATTCAACACCGCCCTGCTCTCTGATTTGGTTGGCGATGATCTCATTATGTGCGAGTGCCGGCATTTTTATGCTCCCCTCAAAAAAATAACGCTGTGCCTCAAAAATAACCCTGACGTTTTTTCAGCTCCATTGATCCGGACTGATCACTATCAATCAGCCTTCCCTGCCGCTCGCTGGTTGTCGATATCAGCATTTCCTCGATAATTTCCGGCAGGGTTTCCGCTTCCGATTCCACGGCACCAGTCAAAGGCCAGCAACCGAGTGTCCGGAAACGAACTTTACGCTGGCTGATAACTTCACCCGCTTTCAAATCGATACGATTGTCATCAACCATAATCAGCGTACCATCGCGCTGAACAATCGGGCGGGGCTTCGCAAAGTAGAGAGGAACAATATCTATCTGCTCTAAATAGATGTACTGCCAGATATCCAGCTCAGTCCAGTTAGATAAAGGGAATACTCGGATACTTTCACCTTTATTAATCTGGCCGTTATAGTTACGCCAGAGTTCCGGGCGCTGATTTTTCGGATCCCAGCGATGAGAGCGATCACGGAAAGAATAAATACGCTCTTTAGCGCGGGATTTTTCCTCGTCACGTCGGGCACCGCCAAATGCGGCATCGAATCCGTATTTATCCAGCGCCTGCTTCAGGCCTTCTGTTTTCATAACATCAGTATGTTTGGCACTACCGTGAATAAAGGGGTTAATACCCAATTCTTCACCCTGCGGATTACGATAGACCAGCAATTCAAAACCATATTTTTCTGCGGTTTTATCGCGAAATTCATACATTTCCCGGAATTTCCAGCCGGTATCGACATGCAGCAGCGGGAAAGGCAGCTTTCCCGGATAAAATGCTTTACGTGCAAGATGCAGCATCACAGAAGAATCTTTACCAATGGAGTAAAGCATTACCGGATTAGCAAATTCGGCAGCAACCTCACGAATAATATGAATACTTTCTGCTTCAAGTTGCTGCAAATGAGTCAGTCTTTTGTTGTCCATTAATGCTCCCCCATTAATAGTTCTTCCATAAATAGTTCTTTAGGCTAAATCAGCAACAGCAGGGCGATTTGCCGGCTCAGTAGATTCTGTGTGTTCTGCCGGATTTTGATGATCAACCGATTTCAGCCCAAACCAGGCTAATTGATGGTGAAGCTGAGCAACCTCTCCCACCACCAGCAACGCTGGCGATGGCGCTTCCTGTGCCAGCAGTTCCAGTTCAGACAGCGTACCGGTCAATACCTGCTGTTCAGCGCGGGTTCCACAGCCAATAACAGCAACCGGTGTACTGGCATCCCGCCCATGTGAAATGAGTTTCTGGCTTATCAGGGCTGACTTGATGATCCCCATATAAATTGCCAGTGTCTGATTACCTCGCGCCAGTGCGGGCCAGTCCAGTTCATTGCCATTTTCGCGACAATGCCCGGTAATAAACGTGACACTTTGGGAGTGTTCCCTGTGTGTCAGAGGAATACCCGCATAAGCCGAAGCACCAACAGCGGCAGTTATGCCGGGTACAACCTGAAAAGGAATACCCGCGGATTCGGCAATCTGTAATTCCTCTCCGCCGCGACCAAAAATAAAGGGATCCCCACCTTTCAGGCGAACCACTTTTTTCCCCTGATGTGCCAGTTTGACGATCAGAGCGTTTGTTTCTTCCTGCGCAACAGAATGGCTGCCGGCTCTTTTTCCTACACAGATTTTGTCAGCATCACGGCGCACCAATTCGAGTATTTCATCGCTGACCAGATGATCATAAAGCACCACATCAGCCTGCTGGATCACCTGCAACCCTTTTAACGTCAACAAACCCGGATCACCGGGACCTGCTCCGACTAATACCAACTCACCTTGCTTACTGATTTTCTTTTGTTGTTCATCAGCAATCTGTTGAGCCAATTGCTCCTCAGCCTGTTGTAACTGCCCATTAGCAACTAGCGTGGCAAAACGCCCGTTAAAGGCTTTCTCCCAGAAATAACGACGCTGGCGCAGGGAGTTCAGGCTCTGTTTTACTTTTCCACGCCAACGACCGGCAATTTCTGCCATCGCACCAAGATGAAAAGGCAACAACGATTCCAGCTTTTCCCGCAGCAATCGTGTTAATACAGGGGATTTTCCGGCAGATGAGATCGCCACCATAACCGGAGAACGATCAATAATTGAGGGGAAAATAGCTGAACACAGTGACTGATCATCCACCACATTAACCAAAATAGCGCGACGATTAGCTTCGCTAAAAATAGACTGGTTTAAATCATGATCGTCAGTCGCTGCAAGCACCAGAAATACACCATCAAGATAATCCGTACAGAATGTACCCTGTCGCCACTCAAACTCCCCTTTTTGATGGCGTTGTTGCAATTCAGGGTGTAATTCAGGAGCCACGACTGTTAATGCCGCACCGGCCCGCAATAACAGGCCGACCTTGCGGGAAGCCACTTCGCCACCTCCCACCAGCAAAACAGCACGCGATTTCAGCTCAACGAATAAGGGTAAGTAATCCACAATGACAAGCCATCCAGAGTTTAATTTATTAATAATTATCTAAGAGATGAATATATGAGGCTGTGATGGGGTTATGAAATGTCAAAAAGTAATTATTAGTTCCTGAATCGTATAAGGTAGGTTTTTTAATGGGTTATAAAATGGTGACATGATAAATATTCAGGGGGAAATGACTACTTTTTTTATTTTCAGGCTCCCACTTCTTTCTTTTATACCCCGCCACATTGGGCGAGGATTTACACTAAAAGAATTAACTATCTATTAAAAAGAACAATCCACTCTTAACACACCATTTTTTCATCAAGGATCCTTACGAAACTAGGGCACTAGGAGCAACAATAATCCCATACTAACCTTTCCTGATACTGAAAAGCATCACCAACTGTATTCTTGATTTTACTCGGCTATCTGCAACCCAATTACCATTTTCCTGCCAGATAGATATATATTGATTAAACGTATACTTTTGAGGAATAGAATTTGCTCCGCCTTGCCATCCTGCGGTGACATCCACTGGACAATTCATCTTAGTCGGCTCAGTCGCAACGGGTGTACAATTTCCTATTTTCTTTACTGATCCCAAAAAAAATGCTTCTTTCTCAGTTTCACCATCTGATTCAGTTTTATCATAAAGATCTTGGATAGCATTATATATCTGACTTTCCGATGGACCACCATCATCAAAATGAGTACTGATATTAGGTTCCACATCTTCCGCGTATCTAACCCGAACACCAGCCTTGCTAAGCAAAGTATCTGCTTGTATTCGTGATCTTAATTGATCATCCGCAACCCAATTCCCATTTTCCTGCCAAATATACATTTTTAGGCTAACAATCTGCTCCTTAAAATTAAAAGTAGAATTAAATCGTTTAAATGAGCCTTGTTTGGACCCTGAATTTAGCCCATGATCATTATTGAAGGTCATCTCAACAGGGCAACGCATCTTGGTGGGTTCATCCTTAGATAGTTTACAATTTCCCACTTTTTTTACACTCTCCACAGAGAATGGCCCTTCTTGAATAGGCTTATTTGGTTCAGACTCACTCAATCTAGCCTGAATAGCATCATATATTTGGCTTTCCGATGGACCATCATCGGCAAAATGAATATTGGTATTGGTATTGGTATTGGTATTGGTATTGGTATTGGTATTGGTATTGGTATTGGTATTGGTATTGGTATTGGTATTGGTATTGGTATTGGTATTGGTATTGGTATTGGTATTGGTATTATCACAACCAATTAAAACTATACATAGTAAAAATAGACCAAATAAATTAATCGATTCCATAATCATCATTTCCTTAACATTATTTTTATCAATTGTCATAAAAGCAAATTATATATTAGACCAATTATCTTCCATATGTTTACATCTTAGCATTAACTCCATTAGTGATTATCATTTGACGTATTTTTGTTTTTAATTTTTCATCCACAATTAATTTTCCATTATCTTCTCTAAGATGCACTTTATGTCTAATTTTAAATTGTCTTGAGATGGTTCTGGAGCTGAGTTGCATACTAACAATTATGTCTACAGGACAACGTATTTTAGTAGCTTCTGTTTCAAGCCATTCACAATCATCTAATTTTTTTACTGAATTCAAAAAAAGTTGCATTTCTTGAACTCTGTTGTCAATTGCATTCAAATCAAAGTGGTTTTGTATGCCCTTAATTATCTGAATTTCAGATGGTTCACTATTATCAAAATTCGCATTGGAGTTATCACATCCAATTAGAAATTGGCATAGTATATATAACCATAATAATTTAACACATCCAATATCAATATTTTTATTCATATTATTCCGAATATTTATCTTAAGGCTACACTTTTCATGTTGTCGATTAAAATTTAGTGAGTCTGTATGCATTATCCATTATTTATGGAAAATAATAGAATAATCTATTTCACTAAATTTTTTCTTGATCATATTCTCATTTATTAAATGTATGGATTGCTAAGTTTTATTACTTACCATTCAATCTATTAACGGAGGTGGCTATATATGACACATATAATTCCATTCCCTTACCACCTAATATAGGTAAACAAAAGTTATTTTTAACAATAATATGCTAAGAATCCGTTTATTAACAGCAACTATAACTTGAAAAAAATCATAGGCAAGATAAAATAAAATCCAAATCAACTTGGTAAATTCAAACTGAATTTATTAAAAAATAGTTATCACAAAAGGAATCTTCAATGGAAAAAATTAATTATTTTAAGAGAAATATGCAATGCGCCCAATAATAACCTCAATTTTTGTAATGTTTTTGTTATCTGGATGCGTAACTTTCAAACAAGGAGAACCATTGGATAATGGAGTTATAAGTTTTTTAGAATCAGAGTACCCACAATATTCTACACATCGATTTAAATTCATTAAAAGTGTAGACCTCCATGTTAAGCCAATATTATTTAATAGAATTAAAGAGTATTGTAAAAATAAAAATGCAAATTTTGAACAATACACTATATACTCAGGATGGTGTATAACAAAGGATAAAATTCCTTTATTTATTATAAGTAGAACAGATATAGATGCAAAATTGGGAACGATGGGAATATTTGAAAAACAAAATTTTGTTTCTGATAATGAATGGACAACATTTTCAAAAGAATTTTATCCTTATCTATGGTCTGAATATAATAAGAGAGAAAGATGAAGTCACTATTAATCACTTTTTTAGTTTCTTGTTTATTGGTTGGTTGTGTTAATGGTAGATTGAGAGTAGGAACACCTCCTGTAAATGGGATTGTAAGTGCTGTTGAAAGTAAATACTCAGAGAGACCAAGCTCAATGGTAAGTGCAGGAGCTATTGTAACAC
Organism: Xenorhabdus sp. KK7.4; assembly: GCF_963876465.1. NCBI lineage: Bacteria > Pseudomonadati > Pseudomonadota > Gammaproteobacteria > Enterobacterales > Morganellaceae > Xenorhabdus > Xenorhabdus sp. KK7.4. The sequence goes on along the minus strand of NZ_CAWNQF010000073.1, from coordinate 9,501 downwards.
TTCATACTGACACTGATGTTTTTCAATATTTGGAAAAATATTGCCAAGATAAAAAAGCTATATTTGAGAACCCTATACCATGGATAGGGTGGTGTGTAACACAGGACATGTATCCGTTGTTTATTTTTCATGGTGATCCGGTTGGTGGTATGTCTATCAAAGAGAAGTCCACAAACGCTGAAGATAATGACTGGGTAGATTATACAAAGAAATACTTCGGAATATTATGGTACACACACAAATTCGGGGTACCTTTGTAGTTTCTTCTATACCTTTTTCAGATGATGATTTAATTAATCAGGCCTTCCATCATTGTTATTATAGCTTTCTATTATTCCAAGGGAATAGTGGCATCTATACTCACACCAGCTAAATTTGGAGTGTACTAATTTAACTTTAAGACGCCAGTTTGAGTATATTGAACAAAGGAGCAAGAAGAATCTAAGATGGAGATGGACATGCACCTTGCTAAAGAAGGGCATTGTGATAACTGATTTTAGCTATAACTGAATCTTTGGGTTTAAGAATGGCCGAATAATTCGGCCATTCCAAAAGTTCAAAAGGAACTCAGCCTTCATGCAAGCCACATTCCCGCTTCAGGCCAAAAAAGCGGGTTTGTTCTTCACTCATACCCGGTTCCCATTTTTGTGTAGTATGAGTATCCCCTACAGAAAGGTAGCCTTGATCCCATAAAGGATGATATTCAAGACCATGCTCTGTCAGGTATTGATGTACCTTGCGATTGTCCCAGTCGATAATCGGCAGTATCTTGTAAACACCACGCTGCACTGCCAACACTGGTAAATTAGCTCGGCTTTCCGATTGCTGACGACGTAATCCTGCGAACCATGTCTGCGCATCCAATGTTTTCAGCGCACGGTTCATCGGCTCAACTTTATTAATCTGGTTATAACGTTCAATCCCGTCTACTCCCTGTTCCCATAGTTTGCCATAACGCGCTTCCTGCCAAGTCGAGCTTTGTTCTGCACGAAATATTTTCAGGTTCAGGTTTAGTTTATCAGCCAGTTTATCGATGAACTGATAAGTTTCTGGGAATAGGTAGCCAGTATCCGTCAGGATAACAGGAATATCAGGGTATTCCTGCGTGACCAGATGCAGGCAGACTGCCGCCTGAATACCAAAACTGGATGAAAGGACAAACTCACCGGGCAGATGTTCCAGTGCCCATATGACGCGTTGACGGGAATCCAGTAACTCCAGTTGTTGGTTTGTCTCAGTGAGCGCTTCCGTGCGCTGCTCAGGGGACAAAGCTAGTAACTCAGCTAAATGTGGCTGGCTCATACTGCTTCCTGCCAGTCGTAAAAGTCGATAGCGGAGTTCAATACAGGTTTGACAATGTCAGTTCGGATCAGGAAATCGCCAAAGTCTTCATTTTCATTACGCTCTGTAGCCCAGCGACCAATAAGTTCATCCAGAATAGTCAGGATCTCAGCGGAGGTGATATTTTCCTGATACATACGAGGAATTCGGCTACCATTGCGATTTCCACCAAGATGCAAGTTATAGCGATCAGGCGCTTTGCCCACAAGCCCGATTTCTGCCAGCATCGCCCGGCCACATCCATTGGGGCAACCTGTAACACGCAGAACGATATGTTCGTGGCTAACGCCGTATTTTGCCATTAACGCATCGACATGATCAACAAAGGTTGGCAGGAAACGTTCCGCTTCTGCCATCGCTAATGGGCAAGTCGGAAATGAAACACACGCCATGGAATGGTGACGCAGTGAGGTCACGCCATCATCAATAAGACCATGCGCGCGGGCAATGGATTCAATACGCGCTTTTTCACTTTCCGCCACTCCCGCTACTATCAGGTTCTGATTTGCGGTAAGACGAAAATCGCCTTTGTGAATTCGGGCAATTTCTGCCACACCGGTTTTTAGTGGTTTGTCCGGATAATCCAGCAAGCGCCCATTTTCAATAAACAGGGTCAAATGCCATTGATCATCAATACCTTTTAACCAACCAATCTGATCGCCCCGTCCGGTAAATTCATAAGGGCGGACTGGCTCAAATTTCACACCTGCACGTTTTTCAACTTCCTGCCTGAAAGTTTCAACGCCGACACGCTCAAGGGTATATTTGGTTTTAGCATTTTTGCGTTCAGTTCGGTTACCCCAGTCACGCTGTGTTGTCACAATGGACTCAGCAATTGCCAGTGTATGCTCTAGTGGGATATAGCCAAATTCACTTGCCAGGCGTGGGAAAGTGTTCTTATCGCCGTGAGTCATGGCTAATCCGCCACCCACCAGCACGTTAAAACCGATCAACTGATCATTCTCTGCAATAGCAACGAAGTTCATATCATTGGCATGCAGATCAACATCATTTTGTGGTGGGATCACAACTGATGTTTTAAATTTACGTGGTAGATACGTTTTACCGAGGATCGGCTCTTCGTCGGTTGTAGCGATTTTTTCTTTATCCAGCCAGATCTCAGCGTACGCGTTGGTACGTGGCAGGAGGTGTTCGGATATTTTCTTCGCCCATTCATAAGCCTGCTGATGCAAAGCCGACTGCACTGGATTAGAGGTACACAGTACATTACGGTTAACATCATTGGCGGTTGCCAGTGAATCCAATCCCATTTGAGCCAGTAATTGATGCGCCGGTTTGACGTTGTTTTTCAGGATGCCGTGAAACTGGAATGTCTGCCGGTTAGTCAACCGAATACTGCCATACAGCGTGCTCTCTGTCGCAAACCGATCAATGCCCAGCCATTGGCGGGGAGTAATAATTCCTCCCGGCAGGCGGCAGCGCAACATCATGGCATGGCGAGGTTCAAGTTTCTGTTCCGCACGCTCAGCTCTGATATCACGATCATCCTGTTGATACATACCGTGGAAACGGATGAGGAGAAAATTATCGCCTTCAAACCCGCCTGTCAGCCCGTTTTTTAAATCTTCGCTGATCGTCCCGCGTAAATAGTTGCTTTCTGACTTCATACGTTCACTGTCAGCGAGTTTACCTTCAACAATCAAAGGACCTTGTTTTTCATTGCTCATTGTTTTCATGATCGTTTTCATTGCCCGTTGGTTTTTATACTTATAGTTTTTTCGTTATTTTTGCTAGTAAACATCTCTCTGATAACGATGTTCGAGGCGCAGTTCACTTAGGAATTCATCGGCCTGCTCTGCATCCATCCCACCCTGTTGTGAAATGATATCCAGCAATGCCTGCTCTACATCTTTTGCCATACGATTGGCATCTCCACAGATGTATAAATGTGCTCCCTCACTAATCCAGCGCCAGATTTCCTCGCCCTGCTCACGCAGCCTATCCTGCACATACACTTTATGCTGTTGATCCCGCGACCATGCCAAATCAATACGGGTAAGTAACCCCTCTTTGACATAACGCTGAAATTCCACCTGATACAGAAAATCTTCTACAAAATGAGGGTTGCCAAAGAACAGCCAGTTTTTACCTTCAGCGCCCTGATTATCCCGTTGTTGCAGGAATGCCCGGAATGGAGCCACTCCGGTACCGGGGCCAATCATGATCATCGGGGTTTGTGGATCGACGGGTAAGCGGAAGTTATCGTTATGCTCAATAAAGACACGGATGTTGTCATCTTCCTGTAACCTATCAGCCAGATAACCTGATGCTCCACCGGTACGGGCACGACCATCTATGTCATAACGAACAACACCAACGGTAATGTGTACTTCATTTTCGACTTCATCCTGAGAAGAGGCAATGGAGTATAGGCGTGGAGTTAATGGACGTAACATATCGATAAATTGCTGAGCTTCAGGTTGCTGAGCTGCCTGCCTGACCATATCCACAATAGGCGTTTTTTGGGCATATTGTTGCAGCGTTGATTTCTCAGAACACAAAGCAAGCAAACTTTCATCTTTCGTCAGAGCCGCATACTTTTCAACAATAACACCCGTGTTTTGTGTCAGTTCAAGATGGCTGGTCAAAGCCTCACGCAAAGCAAGTGACTTTCCATGTACTGTGACAGTTTCAGTTCCTTCCAGATGAAGCAAACCTATCAACTCATCAACCAATACCGGATCGTTTTCAAACCAAACCCCCAATGAATCACCGGGCTGATAACGCAAACCCGAATCCCCCAGATCAATTTCAATGTGGCGGACATCTTTATCAGATGTGCGTCCGGTAATTTTCTGGTTAACCAGTAGAGAAGCAGTCAACGGCGCTTCTTTGGTATAAGGACTGGAGAGAGCTGTACCAGCGGCCACTGCTGCCTTTGTTGTGGCTATTGCAGTATTTGCCGGAGTTGGTAAGCGTTGTTTCAGAATATCGGTCAGTTGTTGACACCATTGCGTAGCAATATCCCGATATTCCACATCAGCATCAACGCGATCCAGTAATCGCTGCGCACCTAACTCACTCAGGCGGCGGTCAAAATCTTTACCGGACTGGCAAAAGTGTTCATAGGAGGTATCTCCTAAACTAAATACAGCATAAGCAGTCTCTTTCATCGAAGCTGCTTTTTTGGAATGCAGATATTTATGTAGTGCTACAGCTTCTTCGGCAGGTTCACCTTCACCCTGCGTTGAAGCAATAATAATCAAGACGCGCTCTTTTGCGATCTGTTTGAATTTATAATCACCAGCATTAACTAAATTCACACTCAAATTCTGCGCCAGTAAAGCGTCTCTGAGCTGTTCTGCCAGACGCCTTGCATTACCCGTCTGAGAGGCCGAAATCAGTGTCACAATTTCCTGTTCAGGTTCAGGCATGCCTGACACTGATGCTACCGTGTTGGTTTGCGGTTGAGAATTCAACATTCCCCAAAAATAGCCTGATAACCAAGCCAGTTGGTGCCCAGAAAAATCACTAACCTCTGATTGCAGGCGTGACAATTGTTCCTGAGATACAGGTAGTAATGCAGTTGAAGGTGGTTTTGCAGTCATTATCCAGTGCCCTTTGCTATAGCCAATACCCATGATTAACAGTCACAAACATGGAGTAATCATAAGGTTATCCCAGAACAGGCGTCGGACTTAAAGAAAGGTTAGCAATATCTAATAACTAAATTACCTAACTTTATTTACAGATTTAATATATCGATAAAGTTGTTAAACGCTGGATTTTATTTCTACAGAAAAATCACGTTAGGCGCGAAAGTTCAGGTAGAATAGCCGGCCTTTTGAATTCAGGAAAAAGTATTATGAGCACTACCATCTTTAAAGATTTTCAATTTGAAGCGGCGCATCGCCTGCCACATGTTCCTGAAGGACATAAATGTGGTCGCTTGCATGGGCATTCATTTATGGTTCGTCTGGAAATCACCGGTGAGATTGATCCTCATAGCGGATGGCTCATGGACTTTGCCGATGTGAAAGCCATCTTCAAGCCAATTTGGGAGCGGCTGGACCACAATTATCTCAATGAGATCCCCGGTCTGGAAAACCCAACCAGCGAAGTACTGGCTCAATGGATTTGGAGAGAGTTACAACCTGCTTTGCCACAGCTCAGCGCCGTTATGGTTAAAGAAACCTGTAGCGCCGGTTGTATCTATCGTGGAAAGTAAGACATTCAGCACCAAATTTTGGTGCTGAATGCACAATAAACAAGCGCGAACGCACATCAGGCGATATTTAAGTATTTGTGTGTCTGCATCGAGAAACGCCAGTTACGGGCAATGCAGGTTTCAATACATAAGCGGGTTGCTTCTTCTTTCTGACTGATAGGCTGTAAGGCAATAACCGGTCTGTTATTTTCATCAAGCATAGTCAATAGATCATCCAATGATTCAATATCGCGCTCACGCCCGACAGGGTGCTTAATTTCATTCGCGCGGTTCATCGCTTCAGGCAATACTTTGTATCCGCCCCGCATTTTCACTTTTGGTGAGACGGTTACCCAAGTTTTGTCCGTACAGTGGATCGCGTGTGTACCACTCGTTTCTATCTGGCACTGATAGCCTGCATTTTCCAGTGCTTCCGTCAGGGGACGTAAATCATACAAACACGGCTCTCCACCCGTAATTACGATATGACGAGCGGTATATCCCTGACGCGTGAACAAATTAATGATTTGCTCTGGTGTGGCAGCGCCCCAGGTATCGCTATCCTGCGATTTGACCAGGATGTTCTCCATCGCCTGCTGCTTATCAGCTTCTTTTTCCCAAGTATGCTTGGTATCACACCAGCTGCACCCTACCGGACATCCCTGTAACCGTATGAAAACAGCAGGAACTCCGGTAAACACACCTTCTCCCTGCAAAGTCTGAAACATCTCATTTATTGGGTAAATCATAAAAAAACTCTGGTTTTAATAAACTGCCCGTTATTATTACAGATATCTATCCCGCGGACATCCATCTTTATGGTATCGTACGAGGTTGCTTTTGCTGGTATCTGACACCAGACAGGGCATTGTATACCTGAAATAGCATATGCCTGAAATAGCATTGTATGCCTGAAAATACTCTCTGGCATGAAAGATAGATGGGATTAACGAATGCAAGACAATGAAAATCAGCTTAAACAGGGTCTGAGTGTGAGGCATATCCGCTTCATGGCTTTAGGCTCTGCGATAGGCACAGGGCTGTTTTATGGCTCAGCAGCTGCAATACAACAAGCAGGACCGGCTGTATTGCTGGCATATTTAATTGGCGGTGCTGCCGTATTTATGGTGATGAGAGCACTCGGCGAAATGGCCGTTCACCATCCTGTTTCCGGTTCTTTTTCGCAGTATGCCAGCCATTATCTGGGCCCATTAGCCGGTTTCCTGACGGGTTGGCTCTATGTTCTTGAAATGCTGTTTGTTTGCCTCGCTGATATCACTGCATTCGGCTTGTACATGAAATTTTGGTTTCCCGATGTTGATCAATGGATTTGGGTTCTGAGTATCGTCTGTTTTATTGGTGCGCTGAATTTATGCCATGTGAAGATTTTCGGTGAAATGGAGTTCTGGCTTTCTATCGTTAAGGTCACTGCCATTATTGCCATGATCATTGGCGGTCTTGCAATTATGATCTTTGGTTTTGGTCAGACAACAGAGCATGCCACCGGGATCGCTAATTTATGGGAACATGGCGGCTTTATGCCGAATGGCATCAGCGGAGTGGTTGCTTCAATGGCGATTGTGATGTTTGCTTTCGGCGGAATAGAAGTCATTGGGATTACTGCCAGTGAAGCGAAAGATCCGGCAAAAACAATCCCTAAAGCGATTAATGCTGTTCCCTTCCGTATTTTAATCTTCTATGTCCTGACTTTATGTATCCTAATGTGTATCTATCCGTGGGATCAAATTGGTCAGAATGGAAGCCCATTTGTACAGATTTTTTCTGATCTGAAAATCAGTGCAGCTGCGCATGTTCTGAATGTTGTTGTTATTACTGCTGCCATTTCAGCCATCAATAGCGATATTTTTGGTGCCGGACGAATGATGTATGGCATGGCTCAGGAAGGACAAGCACCTGAGGCGTTTAAAAAGCTGACCCGAAATGGAGTTCCATGGATGACTGTTCTGGTCATGATTGTGGTTCTTCTGCTCGGTGTCATGCTCAATTGGCTGCTTCCCGGCAATATTTTTATTCTTATTGCATCTGTCGCCACATTTGCCACTGTCTGGGTGTGGTTGATGATTCTGCTTTCTCATGTGGCTATGCGTCGTAAAATGAGTGCAGAAGAGATCAGAACCTTGAAATTTCCGGTACCAATGTGGCCCATTGCTCCCATAATTACGATTGTTTTTATGAGTGCAATTATCCTGCTACTCGGGTATTTTGAGCAAACGAGAGATGCTTTATACATTGGCGCTGGCTGGGTGATTATCCTAACCATTGCCTATTTTTTCAGCATAAAGAAAAAACTTGCCACATCTCATCGTGCTAGCCAATAAAATTGGTCTCTAAAAACGCCGGAGCAATTTCCGGCGTTTTGCTCTTTTTTACCTTTCACCACTCTTACTTAATTGAAGATTTTCGTAACTTATAACGAAAATCGGACAAGAAGCGGATTATGATCAGAAGCAATGGTTGTTAAAACGGTTGCACTCTGGACTGTTAATTCACGATAAAAAACAAAGTCTAAGGGTTTACCAAATACAATTGTTCTATGATCGTCGTTAAAATAGACTTCTTTTAGCCCCATGCGCTGTGCAAAACGCTCCAGTACTCTGAATCTCCGACGACTCCACGCATTAAAATCACCGGCAAATATCACTGGCCCATCATGTAACTTAATATAGATACCAATGTTATCCAACTGACGACTATAAACGTCAACGCCAAGGCTGAAGTTAATAGCATGTACATTCACTACCATCAGCTGCTGTTCATCGGCTAAAGGGTACATAGTAATAAGAGATGATTTAGAAAGCCTTAATATCGGCTCTTTTTCCCTTAACGGACAACAATAGATGGGTGAAGAAGAGGCTAATGTCATCACACCCGATGGATGTTGAGGAATAGCAAATGCAGGTACTTGATCTGCAACCAAGCCACTGGCTGTGATGAATTTCAGTAAGTCAGGAGTTGTTTGTGCTTCTTGCAGTAAAATAAGATCGCTTTTTTCAATTAAGGAAGATAAAACACTTTGCCATCGTGGGCGTTGCTGTTTATGGATATTCCAAATAGCAACAGAAAACACATTATTATCAGCAAAAAATGGCTCTCCACATGGCAAAAGTGCTTCTTCAAGTAATCGCGTGGAAGTAGGAAAAACCCTCTCTACAGGCTGCCCTGCGATATATCTTACTGCATAATTTTTATGAGCCAGATTTTTTCTCTCACGGGCTCTTCTCACATACCTATTTCTTATCAAATTGCACCCCAACCCACCTTAATGCATCGGCCTTCATTAATATGACACCTCTACAATTGATTGCAATCCTTAGTACTAAAAACAAAGTATGAATTGTAAGAGTAAATGTCAGAATAGATTTTATACAGAAAATCTTTTCCATTTATTAAAAAAGTAACAGATCTGGTAGCAAGTTATTGGTGAGGCGATATTGCAGTACTCAAGTATATAGAAGTGCTGATTGAGAATCGAATCAGATACTGATAAAAATAGCTGAAATAGAAAAAACCCCTGAGATTTCTCTCAGAGGTTTCTCTAAATCGGTGGCGGTGCGGACGGGACTCGAACCCGCGACCCCCGGCGTGACAGGCCGGTATTCTAACCAACTGAACTACCGCACCACCGAATGCTGCTTCATGCTGCCTTTTGGGCTGGCAACACGTCTAAATTGATGTCTGGCAGTGTCCTACTCTCACATGGGGAGACCCCACACTACCATCGGCGCTACGGCGTTTCACTGCTGAGTTCGGCATGGGGTCAGGTGGGACCACCGCGCTATTGCCGCCAGACAAATTCGGTTTGTTATCTCGAACAAGCTGTGACCGTCTTTACTGGGTCCTTTTTCTCTGAAACTGCGTCTTTACTCTCAATCCCCGCAAAACACCTTCGGTGTTGTCAGGTTAAGCCGCACGGTTCATTAGTACTGGTTAGCTCAACGTCTCGCAACGCTTACACACCCAGCCTATCTACG
>NZ_CAWNQF010000072.1:0-62913 GCF_963876465.1 Xenorhabdus sp. KK7.4 | reverse complement strand
ATACAATGCAATTAACTAATTTATTCACTGGATTCTGTGGGGCATGTTTCGATAGGTCGCGATAAACCTCCTGATGAATGCCGTGTGCCAATGCAATCAAATTATTTAAGTTGGTTTCGCAGCGCTCATCTTTGGCTTTTTTGGTAATGAACGTGAAAAGTGAAATTCCCAGACTTGCACGATGCAGCGCCTGTTTTAATGAAATTGTTTTCTTACTCATGCCGTGTCCCCTGACGTGATACGAAGATCAGAGAAGACAGGCCAGCCAGCCACTGAGTACCGGATACAATTAGGAATGTAAATTTTGTGCGAGTTTGGTTAGACTGTGTATCAGCCATAGCATTAGCTCCAATAATGTTGTGGTCAGACGCCCTACATGTGTTGCGATCACTGTGGGGCGTTGTTCTATTAGGCTCTGCCGTGATAAGGTGTGTACCTAATGTATATGATACTATTCTGATAGGTACACACATGTCAACGATAAAAAGAGATAAAAGCCCTAAAGGTGAAGGCAAAGCGCCAGCTTTCCAAATACGGATGCAGCCTGAATTTAAGAAACAATTATCAGAATTAGCCAAAAATGAAGGCATGAGTCTGGGAAATTGGTTTAAGGAATTAGCCCGTAAGGAATTACAATCACAGGGAATTGAACCCAAAGGTTGAGCCGCCCGGCAATAAACCCAGTTATTAATTAATCCTATCAAAAATGTAACTATCTCAAATTGGTGACTCCTTAAACAAAAGGAGTCTTTATAGTTAATAACCGCCATCACATCCCTTATCCCAAAAAATCAGACTATTTTTAGAGTGAGTTTGACCGCTGCCAATTAAGACAGTTAATTTTTCCATTACGTTATTATTTAATTGGTAGGCTTACGGCTATACGGGTTATTTATATTGTCTACTGTGGGCGGATTTCGTACCCAATGAAGCAGATCACTAAGCAACCAAGCACAGGAATTGCGGCCTAATGGCTTACGGGCAGGGAAGCGGCCTTCATTTTCTAATTTCCATGCTGATGTTCTGGAAATAGAGGTGATGTGCTGGCGTTCTTTTTCACGGATAAGACGCTCGTAAGGTTCACCATATTCGGAAAGGATGGAGCGACGCTCTTCTGGTGTAGGAGTGCTGTATTGCATGGTTATGTTACCCTCACTGTTTAATTGTTTTTGTGAGGGCATTTTACTTAATAGAAATTATTACGAAAGAAAGCCACATTTGTTACGTATATATCACAATGATCATGTTCATCATCAAACTCATTAATTCCTATGATTGAACTGCTTTTAATATAACCACATTTTCATAATTTCCCGCTAATACATCCAGTCGCTCACACCACTTGTTTAAAGCGTCTAGCTTCTCTGGCAGGTATTGGCTTCTGTTATAAATTGCCATTACTCCCGGCAAAGAGTGTCCTAATAGCTGCTCAACAATATGCGGAGCTATTCCCATATCATTTAACTTCGTCGCGAATGTTCGTCTTAAATCGTGTAACGTCCATGCTTCGGAATGTTCAAATCTTTTCCATAAGTTACGACCAAATTGAGAAATAGCTTCTGGCTTTTTCAATTCGCCCAATAAATAACCGCTGTTTTTATTCAGATTGTACAGTTCAGTTATAAATGCCCTGATATAAATAGGGATTGGACGAATTATTTTTTCATCTGTTTTCGTGTGCTCTCTTGGTACTGTCCAAAGCCAATTATCAAAGTCCCATTCTTTCCACTCTGATAATCTGGCTTCATGGGAACGACAGCCGAAAATAACCAGTACTCTCAGTAAATAGTTATAATAGGGAATATGCTTATCTTCGTTTATAGATTCCCATACTTGCCCTAGTTCTTTATCAGTTAATACCCTATCTCTCTTATTTTGCTTTTTACCAACATCAGGAATAGTTAAATCATCAAGAGCATTACTTATTGCATATCTTCTAACCCTGCAAAATTTCAATGCCTGCTTACACATTTGAAATATATAGCCAGTAGCTACAGGGGATTCATTTCTTGCACGGTCAAAACACTTTAGCCAATAACGAGTTTCACAGTCACTTAAAGCCATCTCACCTATGTAGGGGTAAATGTGTTTTTCAAACTGCGCTATATGACGAATAACATTAGCTCTGTTATCTCTGGCATAATTTTCAATCCAGTACTCCAAAGCATCTCGAACTGTGACGGGTTTAAGCGATTCTTGAAGCTCAAGATTTAATTGTAATTTTGGATCTTTTCCTAATGCTAACCAGTTACGGCATTTATCTCGTAGCTCTCTGGCTGCCTTTAGACTCATATCGGGATAGCGCCCTAAGGTTAAACGGTTTAATTTCTTACCATCCAGCCTGTATGTAAAAACCCAGCTAACGCCACCGATTACAGAGATTTTAGCACTAAGCCCCGCACCATCTGCTACAAATTCAATTTTAGGCACGGGTTTTCCATAAAGCGCCTTAACCTTTTTATCACTTAGCTTATTCAGTTCATTAGCCATGATCACCCAAAATATTTATACAAATGTTTATACACAGTTTGTTGTAAAAGTGGGTAAACGTCAATAAACACTGAAACAATATACAGTATATAATTTAACTATGACTTTGATTTTATTCAACTTTAAAACAACACTTGATAGCATGAGAACTTAAAAACTGAAAATACGGCATGAACTAATCCTAGTCTAGTAACATGTTGTTGAAAAAGCACTTTCTGTATTTCAGGAAGTGCTTTTTTTGTTTCTGAGTACCCCACCGAATACCCCACATAAAAGTCCTCAACATAAAAATTCATTGGAAAACATAGAGACACACACAATTATCCTATTATTTTAATCAAAGGAAGTTCCTTCCCTGATAAAGGTTCATAATCAATTGTAGTGTTTAGCCAAATTTGACGGGTTAGTTTGAGTGATGACCGGCTTGTTTTTTCCCTTTTTCATCCTTGATAAACGTAGGAAAGTCACACAACTTGATGATATTCATTGAGTTGCTTATTAAAAGTGAACAAGATAGATAGAAGATTGAGCAATAGAAAATAATACAGATCAACATTGAATAAAGTATCACAGTGCTAGAAGTGTGTTCGATCAGAATAATAGAACTCTTTTTTTGAAATATCCGATTCCATTTATTAAGGTTTTATTATATGAAAATTTCCTCTTTCGCTTTAAAAAACTATCGACGGCTAGTCAACGTAACCCTAGTACTTGATGATAAAACAACTGTTCTTGTTGGGGCTAATAATAGTGGAAAAACATCCTGTATTAGTGCGCTACATACCTTCCTGAAAAGTCCGAACAATCTAAAAGTCCGAGATATATCTAAGCAAAATTGGAAGAAAATCCAAACGTTGGGCGAACAAGTCGAACAAGAATTTCCCACTATCGAGAAAATGCAGGCTCTATCGGATGATTTCGCCAGTTTGCTACCGAGTTTAGACATCGAGATCACCGCGAAGGCAAGTGAGGCATACAAGGTTCGTGACATCCTCCCGGACTTAGAATGGTGTGGTGGTGCCCTATTCGTTCGCATAACTTACGAACCAATCGATATTTCTAAATTATGTCGTGAGTTTGTTGATAAGAGAAGTGTGGTGTCCGAACACAAAGGTAAGGTAAGTCTGTGGCCCAAAGATTTATGTGATTTTCTGGAGAAAGGCCAGAACTTCAGTAAGCTCATAAAGCAAAAACACTACATTTTAAGCAAAGAGGCAAAGTCTACGCTGAGCGAGGTTTTGCAGCCTCTTAAATCTGAAGCTTTAAAAAAGTTAATTCGAGTAGACACTATATCCGAACAACGCGGATTAGGTGCCGAAGATAACACAGATCAAAAGGGGCCATATTCAGAAAAGCAACGTCTCAATAAGTTACTTCGAGAATATTATGATCATATTTTGAATCCAGAAGATTTTCCTGAGATACAAGACCTTGAAGTTTTGGGGCAACAGCAAGCGCTAGAAAAAGAGTTTACCGACAGATTGAATAAGCAGTTTGATGCCCCCTTTAATGAGCTGAAGAATATGGGGTATCCCGGTATCGGTGGCAACCCGGCTGTTGAAATTGCCGCAAAAATTAGTGGTATGGACGCATTACAAAAATCGTCATCGATCCGATACCGTTTTGACAAAGAGGAAGAAGAATTTGTTCCCGAAAGTTACCTAGGGCTTGGTTACCAAAATCTTATATATTTGACCTTTAGGCTTCTGGAATTTCGCGACAAATGGATGCGCGTTGGAAAGTCATCTGCCTTTGAGGATAAAATGGAAGACCAGATAGAACCAATCCATTTAGTTTTACTCGAAGAACCGGAAGTCAATCTGCATGCTCAAGTCCAACGAGTATTCGTATCGAAAGCTTATGATACTTTACGGAATCATTCCGACTTGTGTAGCAAACAAGATGAATCTGAATACCAAACACAGCTTGTGATTAGTACACACTCTAGCCATATTATCAACGATATTGACTTCAAAGAGTTACGGTACTTCCGGCGAAATAATACTGACACTTCAATTGCAATGGATCATACGTCAATTGCAAATATGTCAGAGTTATTCGTGAATCCAAAAGATGAACTTCAGTTTGTCAGAAAACACTTAAAGCTCACTCACTGTGACATTTTCTTTGCCGATGGGGTTATATTCGTTGAAGGTCAAGCCGAACGTCTTCTGGTGCCTGAGTTCATTTCCAATAGATTTCCGGACTTATCGAAACGATACATCTCTATACTGGAGGTAAGCGGTGCACACACTCACAAATACAAAGAGTTAGTCGAAAAACTTGGGGTTGCGACTTTGGTGCTGACAGATCTTGATTCAGTTGATAACGAAGGGAAATCATGCTTCCCACAAAAGAATTCAGATCAAAAAACCAATAATGATACCTTGAAGATATGGCATCCAAAAAAAGAAGTTTTGGATGACTTGGTGGCCTTACCAAAAGCGGAACATGCTACAAATAGTCAAGGTGCGCCACTTTACATTGCCTACCAAAAGCCAACTCAGATTACTGGGAAGGAAATTTTATCCCGTACTTTTGAAGATGCATTGATTTTGGCGAATTCTGAAAATAAATATTTTCAGCGTAAACAAAAAATTCAAGACGCCTTTGAAAATGATAGTAACTCCCTATCAGAGTCACTCTATGGCTATGTGCAAGCTTTAAAGAAAGGAGACTTTGCCTTCGATTGCCTTTTCTATATCGCAAATAACAAAGAAGATTGTTTCAATCCCCCCGAATACATGAGTGAAGGTCTTAAATGGCTAGAAAATCAGCTTCAGTACAAAATGTAGGAGGAGATTATGTCAGAAGAATTTTACTTGGCGGAAACCAAACCTATTGATCATGACAATGGGATTGATAAAGGGATCCAAGAGTGTCTTCGTATAGGTTCAGGGAAAAGTTTTATCACCTTTGCGGGAGCAGGATCGGGTAAAACTTATTCTCTAAAAGAAGCTCTAGATTTTCTGAAAAAAGAGCATTCTGGTAACTTTATTCGCCAAGGTAAGCAAATTGCTGTTGTAACCTTCACGAATAACGCAGCCGATGAAATCGTGGATCGGATTGAGCAAAATCCCATCTTTGCGGTTTCAACGATTCACAGCTTTTGTTGGTCTGCTATTGCTGGTTTTAATGAAGACATTCGCAAGTGGTATCTGGAGAAAATTCCTGCGAAGCTTGACGAAATAGAAAATTTGGAAAGTCGTGGTCGCGAAGGTAAAGCATCAGAAGATCGAAAGAGAGAAATCACCCGGCTAAAGGAAAAAATGGATTGGTTAGCTGAACCTCGCTCATTCATTTACGACCCAAATGGCGTCAACTCTGCAAAGAATGCGTTGTCGCATGCGGATGTTTTAAAGCTTTTCTCAAGTTTTTTGACTACTAAGCCGATGATGGCAGAAGTCATTGTAAATAAGTTCCCTTTCATATTTATCGACGAAAGTCAGGATACCAACAAAGATGTAATCCGAGCATTCTTTGAGCTGCAACATGCCAAATCAAATAAAGTTGTCATCGGCTTGTTTGGAGATACGATGCAACGTATCTTCGGTGGGGGAGAATCTGAGCTGGGTAACACCAAGCCAAGTGATTGGACTACCTTCAACAAAGAAATGAACCATCGCTCAGCGCGACGCATTGTTGCTTTGGGTAATCAAATCCGTAGTGAAGATGATAAACGAAAACAATTTGCTCGAGATGGAGCTGCAGACGGTTATATTCGATACTTCTTATTATCGAACAGTGTTTCAAACAAAGATGAAATTGAAGCCAAAATTCGTGAGATTATGGCAAAAGTTACAAGTGACACGAATTGGACAGATACTAAATCCAAAGATACAGCTATCTTGCTTCTGGAACATAAAATGGCTGGACGTCGTCTTGGCTTTAATGATCTTTGGAACAAGCTTGAAACATCAGACAAAATTAAAGATCAAATTTCTAGAGGTGAAAATTCCGAACTAAATTTTTTTTCCGAAATTGTTTTTCCTATGGCTGAAGCGAGTCTTAATGAAAGACGAGCTGAATTGATGTCTATCCTGAGAGAAAGAAATTCGCCGCTTTTGGAAGCCAGTGTACTGGATGCTAACAAAAAAGATCCGCTTGTACTTGCTCGAAATGCTGAACATGCTTTCAGGGATGTGATCTCAGATGAAAAGGTCAGTTTTCGTACAGCTTTGGAAGTTTTAGCTAAATATAATCTGGTGATAATTCCAGCGAAATTACAGGCGATTGTAGTTACCTCTAAAGAGAGTAAAGCTGAATCAGAACCAAAACAAATAGGAGCTATACTGAGGATTGAATCAGAAACTGGAGAGCAGGATGATAGCGAGATAACTGCTTGGACTGAAGCTTTAAAAACTAATTTCTTTCAAATTCGAAATTATAATGACTACATCAATGAGAATTCAATTTTTCGAACCCATCAAGGCGTGAAAGGTAACGAATTCGAGCGTGTGATGGTTGTTATGGATGATGATGAAGCAGGTGGGTTTCTATTTTCTTACGAGCAGTATTTTGGAGTAAAGGAACTTTCGAGTGCAAGCAAAAAAAAACAGGATGCAGGTGAAGAGACTGGGTTTGAACGAACTAGGCGATTGTTCTATGTCACATCCACACGGGCTAAAAATAGCCTTGCCCATGTGATTTATACATCCAATGTAGCTAGGGTAAAGGAAAATCTTATTGAAAAGAAATTTGCGCGAGAAAATGAAATTATTGAGTTGTACAATTAATGGAATTAAAGGCATTAGCTGCGACTTAACCTGACGTTATCCTACGGTGCCCGAATGCAGCTTAATGCGACAGAACCTCTTTATCATGGTATAACTGATTATATAATCCAAGAAGAAAAAATTAAAAGTTATGCGATATTAATATGAATCTTTTAAAGAGAGAAAAAATACAAGGTGTGAATTTTAACTATGTTAGAATGTCACATAAAGAATTAGTTGTAATTATGGGATGTTTACATGATATATTAATAAAATCTGCGGAGAAAGAAGATATTGAAAATCCAGATACGCTACGTTGGTATAGCGATACTTTATTTAAAATACTAAATCATGTAAATCGCGAAGATTATTTTAGTATTGAAACCACTTTCAAATCTTTTTTAAGGAGTTTCAGATGGAAATCTTGAAAAAAGAAAAAATAAATGATGAGATGTTTTATGATATTAAATTAACAAGTGGAGAGCTTATGGCAATAATAGATTGCACATTTCGATTATACTATGACATTGAAGATGTATATGCTAGTAAAAAATTATTTAAACGGTTATTGTGTAAAGATGCAGAGTTATTATTTAATCACGCTAGAGCCTTATGTGAATTATTCCATCCTAATGAGCATAAAGCTGAATAGGCTTCCCCTAATATGAACAAAATAGAGCTAATAAATTATCTTCATTCAGCTTATCCTGAATTAACTATTGATATTAATTATATTAGAGGTTACTCCGAAGATGACTTAATTAAATTAAAACGTGTTTACGATATTGAAATTCAAGGAGAGTTACTTGATTTTTTAATTCATATGGGGCGTTGTAATGGTGGGTTATTTGGGATCCAACCCCTACGTTTTTACCAAGAAGACAAGGTAGTTAGTCATGAAATATTGTTCCAATTTGGATTTAGAGAAGAGCTACAAGAAATTCAATGCGTTGATTTATTAGAACAAAAGCCTTTTTTTATTTCAATAGAAAATGAAGCTATATATTTTTATTTTCTATTAACCAATTCAAAAAATCCTGATTTAGTTTATTATCTTGATACTAATTATGATACAATTATCGATACTGGATTAACTTTTAATGAATATTTAAGGTATATTGTTGATACTAGTACTAGAAATTATAGCTTTAAAGTTCCTTTTGAACAATGGGGGGATTTGTTAGCTCTTTAACATGTTTTTATCCATTGGTTACGTTTAATAAATTAGAACAGGCCTTTCCTAATATGACTAAAGTGGAATTAATAAATTATTTTCATTCAGCTTATCCTGAATTATCCATTGACTTCAATTATATTAGAGGTTACTCCGAAGATGATTTAATTAAACTAAAACGTGTTTACGACATTGAAATACAAGGGGAATTCCTTGAATTTTTAACATATATGGGCTGTTGTAGTGGTGGGTTGTTTGGAGATCAACCTCTACGTTTTTACCAAGAACGAGAAACTATCACTAGTGAAGTGCTATTTCAAAGTAGATTTTGGAATGAGCTTCAACGAATTCAACGATTTGATTTATTAACTAAAAAACCTTTTTTTATTTCAAAAGAAAATGATAATTTTTATTTTTTGTTAACCAAGTCAAATAATCCAGATTTAGTTTATTTTTTTGATAAAAAACATGATGAAATCATCAATACTGGATTAACTTTTAATGAATATTTAAGGGGTCTTATTAATTATAATGGAATTGAAATCCCTCTTGATCAATCAGGAAATTTACTTATTATTTAAGAAGATATGTAAAACAATATATTCTTTTAAATTAGAGCTAATATAATTTTAAGAAAACGGAATCGCCAATTTATAGGACTTAGATCCTGATGTGCGTATGATTTATGAAAAAATAATTTCAAAAATCATATGCACTAAAACGCGATTAAACAAAATAGTAAGCAAGGTGTAACGTCCGCTATTGGCACAATAGCCGACAGTTTGATTAGGTTTCTCCCAGATCATCAATAGTGTCAGAGTGGGTCTTAGTTGATACAACTCATTGGTAATTACAGAAAAAGGCTGTTCTCAACTATCTGTTTAATCCTCCAATTTTATTTTTATAAGCACTGAGTGAGATACCATTTATTCATTTCTCTCAAACTATTACTTCAAAAACATCATGCAGTTTTTACAAAAAACACACCATCCATTCCATTTTCTTTATTGCGAATAAACAAGTAACCAATAGCGTCAGATAAACCTAATGCATCTTGAAACGGTTCAGGAAAATCTGCCAGAATATATCTGGCACACAAAGTGATAATCATTCCCAATGTCACCTATATCATCTAATCCATGTGGAATTTTTTTTGAAAAAAGCGAGACCATTGGGTAATCATCATCCTCTATTTCCATATCTAAAAAATTAACACTTCTTTCTGGTATAAATTTATCATTATTTTCCAAGTTATGATTAGTCAGAGAATATGAAACAAACGTAAATCCTGATTTAATGAGATTGAGTTATTGCTCATCACCAAAGTAAGTAACGCTATCAAAAAAATATTCATCATCAGAATAAGTTGAAAATACAGATAGGTATCCTGATGTTGGTAATATCCCCTCGGGTATTCTAGGTGATAATTTTTCGCAATCTATAGAAAAAAGATGAAGTAGTTTTTCTCCATCAGGGTTCACTGGCCACTGTGATACCTACCCTTTATTTCCCCCAAAATAAAACCAGAATTATCATTCAGAGTTTCTTCTATAACAATTAGTGTAAGACCATACATGCCATCTTTCTCCTATTTACAAGTACCAGCACTTTTGGCCATGCTTCTTGTAGGTCAGCAAATCGATGAAGTAAATGCTGAATAATTACAGGCAATCATTAAAAATAAGCGAATAAAATATAATTAACCAACATTGTTAATATAATAAGTTATTTATTTTATATTAGTAAAACATAAATTTCACTATCAGAATAATGAACTTAATTAAGAACACACTAACTCTCATTTCTACTCTTCCTATATCAGATAGTTTATCATCCAATTAACGCCATAAAAAAATAATTTTAATTTTATAATATAGATAGGTTTCAATTACTCATTCAGGATATTATTTTTATGTCAGATAAATTAATAGATACATGGATTGAATTGCATAATTCAACATCAGAAGAGCAAAAGGGAAAACTTTTTATTGAGTTTTTAAATTTATTTCATTCCTCAGATTTTTGGCTTATCAGCCCCATTTCTGAGGAGAAAGGCACCTACTCGTTTTCGATAAAGGAAGATCCTGAGTTTCATTTCAGACCTTATATTGTTGCTTACCTTTCGGAAGAAAATCCGGCTTCATGGCATAATGCAGAATCTATCGATAATAATCCTGAAAACCTTCATCAATTCGGTGCTGAACATTTGTACTATCTTATTGATGAGTTTCAATGTGATCTCGTTATCTACAATGGTGATAATTACATTATCTTTGATCAAAATACCCTGACACATATAAAAAATTCGGCTCAAACTACAGATGATCTACCAGAGGAAAGAAACGAGATATATCTCCCTCATAACCCACAGCCTTTTTTAACCTCTGATTGGGGCATGATACTGGGTGCTCCCTATGCCTACTTTAATGGATGGAGTTGTAATGATTATTCTCCAGAAGAGGATGACGCTGGTTTGTCATCTGCCTGGGGAATTGAAAATCGGCAAGATCTAGTTTTTCAGTTATTTAAACTAATGGTTAACGGGCATGCTGCTGATTATTACAAGATGCGAGATGAACTCAGTGAATTATCAAAACCGGAATTTAATGAAATTTTAGCGGACATTCAGCAAAGTGATATGAATGCATACGATAAGCAAGAAATCATCTGGCGTTATACCATGATGTATGACAATGAAAACGATATTCAAAATATCCAATATTTGGCATGGGACTATGTTCGTTTCAGTATGTTGTGCCTGAACGGATGCAAACTGCAATATATCACGGAACAGGAAGCTAAAAACTGGACGCTCATGCTCGCCCCACTGTTACGAATGGTTTATAGCGGATGGGACGACCTGTGGTACCACTTTGCGCTCACACGCTGGTTTTGGGCATCCACTGATGAAGGCTGGGCTGAATGCCAGTCCGAGTATATTGGTATTATTCGTGCACTGCTGAATGATCCGAATAGCCCAACAGTTGAGATCAATTGGAATAGCGAGTTACCACCAATCGAAACCCACTCATTTGCTCAGGCACTAACTGAAGTTTTAGCCGAACAAAATCCAGATGCTGAGGTTAATTTTAATGAAGTGCATGATGCCATTAGAGAACAAGTCAGGGCTGATGAGCCATAAGCCGTCAAAAACCAGTTGCTATCTGTGTTCACTGATTATGCAATCCACTTCGGCAACCATATAAGTATAAACGCCAGCACTATCTAGCTGGCGTAATTTCGCTCTAAATTATCGCATCTTATTACTATCCTGAATAAATATTTAATCCTGGTGAACGTATTATCTCTCAAATGTCACTATTGATATTTCATACAGATATTCTGAATTAGATGGGGTGAAAACAAGTTAAGTGGCGATAAATCAAGCAGTATATGCCGTTAGATGAGAAAATTATCGGTTATTAAATAAGGTTTATTTTTCAGCTTATATAATAGGCTGAATTAGATAATCTTCACCATCTCTTCATACAAAAATCCTAATTATATTAATATGCGCATTGTCAGATGACGAGATAGAAATCAGTGTCTTTTACTTACTTTCAGCCAATTTTATGAGGAAAGCTCTAAATAAACAGCTTTTCTAACAATTGAGTTTATAAAGTAAACACATGTAATTAAATAAAAAATATCCCACTTGCACTAATAAATTTAATTCATTGATTTTATTTGAAAAATTAAAAAATGGAATCGAATTATTGATAAAAAAACGAACTGTATCTGAAATGTTCAAAAGTGCGAGTAAACGGAAATTTTATGCGAAATAAAAGTCAATTTAGTGGAAAAGGTTTTTATAAGTAATATTTTCTAATTAAAATTTTTAATTTGGCAATAATCATCCAATGAAAGATTCAAATATATTTATTTAACCAAAATCTGTAAAATTTTATTAAAAAACAAAACATTTTATACCAAACTGTTTGGTTTGGATTTATAATCTACATTATCTATATGGTATAGAATTAAGTTCTGTATATGAAAGGATGATGTAATATTAATTCTGGTTAATTTGGGTGCTATTGAGTTATGATAATTAACAATTTATTATCATTAATACTATTTGAAAGAGATTAAATATGTGAATAACAAAAAAAATTCATATATTATAATAAATTAAGTGGAATGTTATTTGATATGTAATGAAATTTGACTTAAGTAATGTTATATAGGATTATGTTTACAGTTTGGTATATTTTGTTTAGTTTCTAACCTTAGAAAGCTTCTTTAAAATTCAAAAATATGCCAAATAATGGCGATTTGTTTATAAAAAATTATATTATTGGATTTTTATATATTAATTTAATTTAAATTCAATATGTTATGAATATAAAAATAACAAACTTAACGTTTTAAGGCCTGTTCATTATTCCTCATATGAGAAGAACGGAGTGCTGTTTTGCTCAATGACGAGGAAAAGCAGTTGCAAGAAGCAAGGTAATAACAAAATAGAGAAACGTGGTTTGCATCATGGAAGAGTATACCTTGCCTCAGTAAAGGTTCTGTTTTTTACAAGACGTTAATAAAAAAGGTTATTTCATCAAAAAAACAAGGCGCATGTCGGAAAACAAAACGGCGAATCAGGTGTAACAATAGGCATACCATGAACGATGGTAAATCCGTCAGGGTATTTCCTATGTCGTGCACAATGACGAAGGAAAACTGAGTCATTTTTAAGCTCCAGGGCAATTATCCTTGATAACGCCATAACTTACTGATTTAAAGATGAAAGGATAAGATATGGAAGAAGATGCAAACCTATTAGTCGGGCAAAGAATTCAACAGAAAAGGAAAGAGTTAGGGATCACGGCAACTGCCTTAGCGAAACAAATTGGTATCAGCCAGCAACAGCTTTCGCGTTATGAAAGAGGAACCAATCGAATCAATATTACTCATCTGGTTGCCATCTGTCTGGAATTGGAAACCCATATTTCCTGGTTCTTTGAAGACTGTTTTGAAGAAGAAAGCAAGGAAGGCATTGTTAATAAACTTGATACTCAATATATTCCCATTGCTGAAACAATTATAGGAAAAAATGGTTGTTAGATGGGGAATAACCCGCCGTCAGAAGCCTGCCAGCCCGCTCTAAACTGAAAAATATGTGGGCTTCTGACCCTACTGGGTACTTATTCCCTTTCTTAATCTTCACCTTCTTTTTTATGTGCACAAGCTATGTGCCAAACCGATGCAATGTTACGAGCCAATACATGCAGATTATCGGTACTGTCAGCTAAAGCATCAGCGAGAGTGCAAACTTCGGGGATAATAGAAAATACAGCGGTCAGCCCATGTTGATGGACAACATCATAATCTTTACTCATTCCTCCCACTAATGCGATAACAGGTATACCGAATTTGTTGGCTGTGCGTGCAACACCAATAGGTGTTTTTCCATATATAGTCTGGCTGTCCATATGCCCTTCGCCAGTAATAACCAAGTCTGCGCCCTGAATTGCGTTTTCCAACTTCAGAGTATCAAGCACAATTTCAACACCCGACTGTAATTTTGCGTTCAAACAGCCAAGTAAAGAGGCTCCCATGCCTCCGGCAGCACCAGCTCCGGCCGCATCAAGCACATCAATTCCTGTTACTGTTTTAATTTTCATCCCGTAATGGAGCAAAGCTGAATCCAGTATATTAATCATTTCTGGTGTTGCTCCTTTTTGTGGGCCAAATACCGCAGATGCGCCTGATTCACCACATAGAGGGTTAGTGACATCACAGGCAATTGTAATTTCTAACTGACTGAGACGAGGATCAAGGTTTGTGAGATTAATACTCTCCAAGCGTGTCAGCGCAACTCCGCCAAAGGGTAAAGGACGGTTATCGCCATCCGTTAAATTTGCCCCAAGTGCCTGCATCATTCCTGCACCACCGTCATTGGTTGCGCTACCACCAATACCTAAAATCAGCTTTTCGATACCATGCTCAAGGGCCGCCAGAATTAGCTCCCCCGTACCATAACTTGTTGTTATCAGAGGATTACGCTGTGCCAATGGCACCAGATGCAGGCCTGAAGCGGCAGCCATTTCAATCACTGCGGTTTTTCCATCACCCAGTAATCCCCAAAAAGCCTCAACAGGTTGCCCGAGAGGATCAGTGACTGTACATGTGAATCTTTTTCCTCCTGTCGCAGCCACCATTGATTCTACCGTGCCTTCTCCACCATCAGCCATTGGCAACTTGATGTAATCGGCCTGCGGAATGATTTCCCTAAACCCCTGTTCTATCGCTTCCGCTACCTGCATTGCACTTAAACTTTCCTTAAATGAATCAGGAGCAATGACAATTTTCATAATAATTTATCTCTCCTTCAATTTATCTAACCCGCAAAACCAAAGACGCCGAAGATTAAGGTTGAGATAAAGGCGATAGTTAAGCCCACCAGCGTTTCATATGGCAATAACTTTAGGCGTTCGTGTAATTGCATATATACACTGCCTCCTGTCGCATGGAAAAAACTGCCGTGTGGCAGCTGATCCAGTACGATAGCACCTGCATGTAACATCGCAGCTCCCGCTAATGCACTGATGCCTAAATCGAGTAGCGTAGGTGCAAAGACCGCCGAAGCAACGGCTGTACCCGCTGTCGTGGATGCCGTTGTCATTGACATTAAAGCCCCTGAAACCGGAGCCAGTAAATAGGCTGGCAGACCTGATGCTGTTATCCCGTGGATCAATATTTCTTTCAGTTCAGAATTAGCGATGATGCCTGCCAGTGTCCCCGTCCCTAATAGCATGATAGCTATAGGCGACATGCGGCTCAGCCCTGAGAGAATAAAGCGATTTGATTGACGCCAGTGCCCCATAATAATAGCACCAGCCAATCCTCCTACGGGTAATGCTATTAAAGGGTCTATAGTGATATCAGCAACTGGACGCAAAGCCAGCAAAAAGATGGCAATGGCAGGAGCCGAAATTGCAGCCATAAAAGAGGGAAGAGACTCTTGTGCGGTCATTGTCAGCTCTTCGCCTCTGACCTTATGCCCCCGAGTTATCACTCTTCCTGAAAGATAGTAAGCCATTACTAACCCGAATAGCCCGGGGAGAATACCTGCGACCATCAACGATGTTAAAGGTACATGAAAAGCTTCTGATGCAGCAATCGTATTTGGATTGGGAGACATGACGTTTCCGGCTTTACCTCCGCCAATCATGGCAAGTAAGATAGACATCTTTGATAAATCAGCCCGATGGGCGATTGCCAAAGCAATCGGTGCAACGGTAATGATCGCAACATCAATAAATATACCAACAGCTGTCAACAACATTGTTGCGATTGCTAAAGCCAATAAGACCCGTTTGCCGCCAGCCTTACGTACAATAGTTTCAGCTATGGTACTGGCTGCACCGGATTCAATCAGCACACCAGCCAGAACACCCGCTGCCAATATACGTAAGACAGCATTGGTCATCCCTTGTGCCCCTGTGACCATCAAATTGACGGTCTGTATCAGATCTGCACCCCCGATCAAACCGCCAACCAGCGCACCGGCCATCATGCCATAAACAGGAGAAACTTTTCTTAATATCAGAACGATAGAAACGAACAATGCAGCAATAGCACCAATAGCAGAAACAGTCGTCATCTTGTCATTATCCTCAATGACTTCATTATTAGCTGAAGCCGAAAGATTACTATACACTTCGTCTTTCAAGTTGCCTCTTTGTTGGCTGTACTCGCTCACCCCGGTTACATAGTTATCTATGCTCCCGGTGACTTTCTCCCTTGCCGCCGTGATGCATCTTGAAATCCATTGTGTATATACGCATAACTCATTTATATAAATAACGCGCATAAAAAAAGCGATAACTAAATTATCGCCTTTTAATCTGCTATTGCATGCGTTCAGCATAAATATATATCGTTCATGCTCAGCTAGCTGTGTGTAAATTACGCTTCAATCGCCATTCGTAACTTTTTCATGGCGTTTTTTTCCAGCTGACGAACCCGTTCAGCGGATACACCGTATTTATCTGCCAGTTCCTGCAAAGTCGATTTGTTGTCATCATCCAGCCAACGGGAACGGATAATATCCTGACTACGCTCATCCAGCTTTTCCATTGCTACAGTAAGTTTATCCGCAGCATGGTTTTCCCAATTGTCTTCTTCAATGCCATCTGCAAAATCAGACGCTTTATCCTGCAAATACAGTACCGGAGCTGGCGGGCTGTCACTGTCGTCATCAGATGGCATATCAAATGCCATATCCTGCGCCGACATACGAGACTCCATCTCCAGAACATCTTTGCTGGTTACCCCTAATTCTTTGGCAACCAAATCAACTTCATCCTGACTGAACCAGCCCAGACGCTGTTTAGCCTTGCGCAAATTGAAGAATAACTTACGCTGCGCTTTTGTCGTTGCAACTTTCACAATACGCCAGTTACGCAGTACGTATTCATGGATTTCTGCCTTAATCCAGTGAACAGCAAAAGACACCAGGCGTACGCCCACTTCCGGATTAAATCGACGAACCGCTTTCATCAGGCCAATATTGCCTTCCTGAATTAGATCCGCCTGCGGCAAACCATAACCAGCATAACTGCGAGCAACATGAACAACGAAGCGCAGGTGAGACAGAATCAGCTGTTTTGCTGCATCCAGATCTCCCTGGTAATGCAGCCTTTCTGCCAGTTCCTTCTCTTCTTCTGCAGAGAGCATAGGATAAGCATTGGAAGCACGGATGTACCCTTCCAAACTACCTTGCGGAACTAATGCCAAAGTTTGCATTTCTTTTGTCATTCAAATTCTCTCAAACTAAATTAGTGGTCTTTTAAACTTTCCTGAATCAACCTATTAGATTTTTTCAGGCCAAAGATGAGTCTATTTTACCATCGTGAGGATCACATTCAAATTATCTGCATTGTATGACCGCACAGACAAAGTATACAAAACAATAACAGTTTCTTCGACTATGATTAAGCCCAAAAGTTCACCATAAGTCCAACAAAAGTGTTCTATTCAGACCTGAAACGACGCAAATGCTGGACAGTCGCAAACCATGCTGCAATCCAACCAATCATACCTGAAATCAGTACCAGTAATAGTGATTCATCCCAACCCAGGCCGTATAACTTAAAAGTAGTGCCGAAAACGCTGGCAACTTCAGTGACAACGCTGGAAAGTTTCCAGACTAGCAGGTACGAAAGAAGCAGCGAAAGGATCGCTCCCAGAATTCCCAGTAATGCCCCTCCATTGAGAAAAGGCCGAAGGATAAACCCATCCGTTGCCCCTATCAGTTTCATGACATTAATCGTTTCACGACGGCTGAAAATACTTAAACGCACACTGTTACCAATCACCAGAAGCAGCGCAACGACCATCAGCCCCCCTATTACCGCAGCAATCCGGCCAATAAGGTCAGCCAGTGCCGTCAGCCGGGCAAACCAGCCATCATCCATTCTGACTTCTTCGATACCTTTTAGCTGTGCAACACGGTCACGTAATGTCGTCAGTGCCTGTGAATTCTGAAAATCCAGTTTAGGGGAGACAATCGCTACCGCAGGCAACGGATTTTCCTCCAGCATATCTAAGGCACTGGCAAACCCTGACCAGGCGCGAAATTCATTCACGGCCTCCTCACGGGACAGATAGTTCACTGACTTCACGCCATCCATTGCTTTTAGCTCTTCAATCAGCTGGTTAGAGCTGATGTCATTCAGTGATTTATCCAGATACACCGTGAGTTGTGGTACGGGATACCATTGTTCCACCGCCTGATTAACGTTTTTCCAGACGATGTAAAATACACTCGGTAATGTCAGAGAGATAGCTATCACCATGATGGTGAGCAAAGTTGCCAGTGGCTGGAATAACATATCAGACAGAGTGCTTTTCCATGCATAACGTGACTGTACGCGCCATCCCCCTTTCAGCGATTTGGAGCGGGATTTGGGAGAAATCGTTTTCTTCGTTGAATGACGGGCAGGCTTAGCCATGATGCTCTCCTTGCATACGTCCCTGATTCAGGGTCAGGATACGATAATTCCTGCGCTCAATAAGAGCGGTGTCATGCGTCGCCATAAGAACCGTCGTACCGACCCGGTTGAATTGTTCAAACAAGCGCATAATACCCTCAGATAGTTCACCATCCAGATTTCCCGTCGGCTCATCCGCCAGCAGGACGGTGGGTTTATTCACAACAGCGCGGGCAATACCAACACGCTGTTGTTCCCCCCCGGAGAGCTGAATCGGGAAATTTTTCGCTTTGTCCAGCAAGCCTACCTTATCCAGCGCCGCCGATACCCGTCGACGAATATCTTCAGTACTGGCACCTGAGATAATCAATGGCATTGCGACATTATCGTACACAGTGCGATCCAACAGCAGGTGGTGATCCTGAAAAATCATACCGATCTGACGGCGTAAGAATGGGATCTCACGGGTTTTCAATCGGCTGACATCATGCCCGCCAAACCAGATATAACCGGCACTCGGGCGCTCTATGCCACAAATAAGTTTCAGAAGCGTACTTTTCCCCGCTCCTGAATGACCGGTTAAAAATGCCATTTCTCCCGGACGAAGGTGGAAATCCACCCCTTGTAGTGCCTGCCGTCCTCCCAGATAGGCTTTACTGACCTGTTCAAAGCGAATCATTGATAGTTAATCCTCCCGGGTAAAAAGAGCCTCTATAAAATCGTCAGCCTTAAATGGACGGAGATCCTCAATACCTTCCCCCACACCAATATAGCGGATCGGAATTTCGAATTGGTCCGCAATAGCGAAGATCACGCCACCTTTTGCAGTTCCATCCAACTTGGTCAGTGAAATACCGGTCAAACCAACTGCTTCATGGAATAGTTTAGCCTGACTGACTGCATTTTGACCTGTGCTGGCATCCAAAGTCAGCATAATTTCATGCGGAGCTTCTTCATCCAGCTTTTTCATTACCCGCACGATTTTTTTCAGCTCTTCCATCAAATGCGCTTTATTCTGTAAACGTCCTGCGGTATCTGCAATCAGGACATCAACACCTTTTGCTTTAGCTGACTGAATAGCATCAAAAATGACGGAAGCAGGATCGGCACCGGTATGCTGTGCAACTACCGGGATTTTGTTACGCTCACCCCAAACCTGCAATTGTTCCACCGCTGCTGCGCGGAAAGTGTCACCCGCAGCCAGCATGACGGTTTTACCCTGTGACTGGTATTGGCGAGCCAATTTACCAATTGTCGTCGTTTTACCAACACCATTCACACCAACCATCAAAATGACATAAGGTGATTTACCCTCAACCTCCAGTGGCTTATCGACCTTAGCCAGAATACCTGACATTTCTTCTTTTAGTTTTATGTATAACGCTTCCGCATCTTTCAATTCTTTACGGCTGGCGTGAGTTGTCAAATTGTTAATGATCTTGCGAGTTGTTTCGACACCAACATCAGCAATCAGTAACTGTTCTTCCAGTTCTTCAAATAGATCATCATCAATTTTCTTACCACGGAATAATCCTAAAAATCCGGCACCCAAATTCTGGCGGGTTTTTACCAGACTTTTTTTCAGACGAGCAAAAAAACCTTCTTTAGTCGGACGTTCCTGCTCTTTAGGTAAGGAGGCCTGTTCTTCAGCCTGACGCGCCGCTTCTTCAGCCAAACGTTGCTGTTCTGCTTCTGCCGCCGCCTGACGCGCGGCTTCTTCCGCTAAACGCTGCTGTTCCGCTTCTGCTGCCGCCTGACGCGCGGCTTCTTCAGCCAAACGCTGCTGTTCCGCTTCTGCTGCTGTCTGACGCGCTGCTTCTTCGGCTAAACGCTGCTGTTCTGCTTCTGCCGCCGCCTGACGCGCCGCTTCTTCCGCTAAACGTTGTTGTTCCGCTTCTGCTGCTACCTGACGTGCCGCTTCTTCGGCTAAACGTTGTTGTTCCGCTTCTGCCGCCGCCTGACGCGCCGCTTCTTCCGCTAAACGCTGTTGTTCCGCTTCTGCTGCTACCTGACGTGCCGCTTCTTCCGCTAAACGCTGTTGTTCTGCTTCTGCTGCTGCCTGACGCGCCGCTTCTTCCACTAAACGCTGCTGTTCTGCTTCTACCGCCGCCTGACGCGCCGCTTCTTCCGCTAAACGCTGTTGCTCCGCTTCTGCCGCCGCCTGACGCGCTGCTTCTTCGGCCAAACGCTGCTGTTCCGCTTCTGCTGCCGCCTGACGCGTGGCTTCTTCGGCTAAACGCTGCTGTTCTGCTTCTGCCGCCGCCTGACGCGCCGCTTCTTCAGCCAAACGCTGTTGTTCCGCTTCTGCTGCCGCCTGACGCGCGGCTTCTTCCGCTAAACGCTGCTGTTCCGCTTCTGCCGCCGCCTGACGCGCCGCTTCTTCAGCCAAACGCTGTTGTTCCGCTTCTGCCGCCGCCTGACGCGCCGCTTCTTCCGCTAAACGTTGTTGCTCCGCTTCTGCTGCTGCCTGACGCGCCGCTTCTTCCGCTAAACGCTGCTGTTCTGCTTCTGCCGCCGCCTGACGCGCGACTTCTTCGGCTAAACGCTGTTGTTCCGCTTCTGCCGCCGCCAGCTTTTCTTGTTCAATTTGTTCTTCTTGTTGCTTCTTTTCCTGACGACCAAGTCCGAACCAAGAGAAGAAACCTCTTTTTTTTTCTTTTGCCATCGGCCACTACACTCCTCGCGGTTAATTATGGCGTTATAACAACCTACACCAGAAACTGACTGGAATTACCTTTATTTCAGGCCATCAGTTCTTATCGGGATAAGTCAAGAACTCAGACCAATAGACGCTATACTCTTCATATTTCAAGTTGCCTCTTTGTTGTCTGTGACATAAATTGAAATCTGTTAGGTCTCTATTTTAACAATTACGCCTACAGAGATAGGTTCTAATGGTGATAAAATCCAGTCTAACATTTTCATCTCACCACAACACATATTCTATTGAGGATTTCGTGGTAAATTAATCAATGGGTTTCCTGATCCTCGTCTTTTTATTCACCATCAAGGCCTGATAAGCAGTAGATAATATTACGGCGATGACAAATAATTAATTTATGTAACTATGACTAAAAAACCACAGCGCTCGTCTTTAGGGCAAATTCGTATTATTGGCGGAAAATGGCGCGGAAGAAAATTACCGGTTCCTGATAGTGAGGGGCTGCGTCCGACAACCGATCGTGTCCGAGAAACTCTGTTCAACTGGTTAATGCCCGTCATTCAGGGGGCTGATTGTCTGGATTGTTTTTCCGGCAGCGGAGCACTCGGATTTGAAGCGTTATCACGTTATGCAAACAGTGCCACTTTACTTGAGTACGATCGTAATGTAGCAAAACAGCTATCGAATAATTTAGCGCTACTGAAGGCAGACAACGGCAAGGTGATACAAAACAATACGCTACAACATCTCAATCAGGCCGGAACGCCCTTTGATATCATTTTCCTTGACCCACCATTTCGAAAAGGAATGCTGGAAGAGACCATCAACTTGCTGGAAACTAACGGATGGCTGGCTAAGGAAAGCTGGGTTTATGTCGAAGCAGAATCTGAATCTGCCGCGACAGCAGTCCCTGCAAACTGGCACTTACACCGGGAAAAAATTGCCGGTCAGGTTGCATACAGGTTATATATTCGCCGCCAGTAAATGGCGGTCTGGCTATTTAAATACAATTCTGGAGTCAATGATGTTTATCCAATTGGGAAGAGCAATTATGGTTTGTGTCTGGGGGATTATGATCCTAAATCTGGTTCAACCCTTCCCTAAGCCATTAAAGTATTTTATGGATATCGCTATGGTTTTTACCGTAGTCATGCATGCTTTCCAACTTTTGTTGTTAAAACACTCTCAGCCGAAAGACCAAAAACTTTCTGGCTGGTTGCAAACTAAGATCTTCTTTTTCGGGGTATTTGAATTATTGTCATGGCAGAAGAAAACCCGGCTGGAAAAAAAATAATACCTTCATATTCCCGATAAATAGCAAGTAGTACTGAACAGCAACTCCCCAGCCATATAAGCAACAATGTGACTGGGGCAGAAACCGCAAAAAATGTCCTTCCCGTTTATACGCCAAACTTACGCCACACGATTACTCATTGACGTACATTCCTTTTGATAATAAAACGTTACCTTCTCGTTAATATAAAATTAAAGTTGGTACTCTCGCTTTATCCCCATCATAAACAGCAATTCCTGATAAAACAGGCGCTGAACATTTAAGGAAAGGAAAAATATGAGTTGGCCATTTCTTGCTGTGTTCTTCTCTGGGTGGTTATATATTGATGCTGCCTATCGTGGTATCAAATGGCAGCAATGGGTGTTCTATCCGGTCACGATGCTGCTTCTGCTATTATGGGCATTTCAGGCTCCAAACCTTGAAGCTTCAGGTTACCTGATTATTGCAGGCCTTATCACCGCCCTGCTTTCTGACTCACTCCGAATGCTCCCCAGTAAGTATTTACTATTCTCATTCGTCGCGCTATTTCTGAGTTATTTGCTCTATACCATCAGCTTCGCCCTGCATATGAGTTTCCATTTATTCTTTCCACTGCCATTAATTCTATTGGTAGTAGGTATTGTGGTGATGCTGGTTATCTGGAGCCGTCTGGATCAATTACGCTGGCGGGTGCTGGATACCTGGGTTATGGTTCTCATCATGGTTTGGGTTGCCGGAGAACAATATTTTGCACTCGGTAATGAAAGCCGTCTCTCAGCTATGGTCGGAGCAATTCTGTTACTTCTTGCGCACAGCATCAGCATGATTAGCCAATACCGTTTTCCTTTTAAACTATCAAAAGCAATCGTAGCCTCCTGCCGTTTTATCGGGCATTTTTTGATTATCCGTTCACTGATTATTTAAATCATTGCTTTATTCTCATCCTAAGTGAGGCGTTGATATCAACCCCTCACTTCAATGCCCAGATATTCTTGCCATTTCTTACAATTACAACGCTGTCAGCTACTTTGTAAACCCCGTCGGTAATAGCACAATTCATCAAAATAATTGCTTTTTTCATTTGACTCTGGAGTGAACTCCAAAGTGTAGAGTTAATGGTAATCAACCTGAATAAACATCATTGAGAGGCCATTATGTTCTCTATTTCCAAAAAACATAAACAATCGCAGCGTGGCTCTATCTCGTCCCGAAAAAGGGCCTTGCAGGGTTCTTCCAGCATAAGAAATGAAAGTAAGCAATCACGTACACGTGATACAAAACATCAACATTCCCATGATCATGCCCACTCCCATAATAAAAGCCATTCGCATGATCATCATGGCGGAAATTGCTCGCATACTCACGCACGCCCTGTACAGGATACAGTCCCCGCTGAACTGACCGCCAGACAGCGTTTTAACTGGATGATTCAGGGTATGGATTGCCCAAGTTGTGCAGGCAAAATCGAAAATGCAGTGAAAAGACTGGATAAAGTTAAACAGGTCAAGGTGTTATTCGCAACCGAAAAGCTGGTTGTAGATGCAGATTCAGATATTCGGGCTGATGTCGTCAAGGCGGTAAAGCAAGCGGGTTTTGAAATCAAAGAAACCGATTCAACATCTAAACTGCCACCAGCAACCAGCCTCTGGAAAACATTCTCTCCGATCCTCCTTCTTGCGGTATTGATGGCCGCTAGTGGGGTCATCGCTAAAATGAGTGCTCCTGCCGGAAAAATTGCCTTCATCATAACGGTCCTAATTGGGTTATATCCTATCGCAGTCAAAGCCATCAGGTTGTTCCGTTCCGGCTCTTTCTTTGCCATTGAAACATTGATGACTGTAGCGGCTATCGGTGCATTGTTCATCAACGCTACTTCAGAAGCCGCAATGGTGATTTTACTGTTCAAGTTAGGCGAAATCTTAGAAGGTTATGCCGCAGGTCGTGCTCGAAGAGGTGTCAGCGCTCTGATGGCTCTGGTTCCGGAACAGGCACTACTTGTAAAAGATGGCATCAAGAAAAAAGTTCCTGCCGCTGATCTGCGTCCGGGAGACATTATTGAAATCGCTCCGGGTGCTCGTTTGCCTACAGATGCCGAACTTCTTAATCCGTTTGCCAGTTTCGATGAAAGTGCTCTGACGGGAGAATCTGTCCCTGTTGAACGCCAGCAAGGGGAAAAAGTCGCAGCCGGTTGCCTTTCGATTGATAGATCAGTTCAAATGCAGGTTGTTTCTGAACCGGGACACAACGCCATTGACCGTATCCTACAGTTAATTGAAGAAGCTGAAGAACGCCGTGCTCCGATTGAGCGCTTTATCGATAAATTCAGCCGTATCTATATGCCGCTGATTATCCTGCTCTCAGCACTTGTTATCGTGATACCTCCCCTGTTTTTCGCCGAACCGTGGGATATGTGGATTTATCGCGGCCTGACCCTGCTATTGATTGGCTGCCCTTGTGCTCTGGTTATTTCAACGCCTGCTGCGATTACTTCCGCACTCGCCGCTGCCACTCGCCGTGGTGCACTCATCAAAGGTGGAGCAGCCTTAGAGCAACTCGGCAGCATCACCACGATTGCGCTGGATAAAACCGGTACACTGACTGAAGGAAAGCCTCAGGTTACGAATGTTGAACCCGTGGAAAATATCAGTGTGGAAATGTTGCTGGCATTAGCAGGTTCGGTAGAAAGTGGATCTCATCATCCACTGGCAAAAGCCATTCTTAATGAAGCAGAAAATAAAGGAATAACGGTTGTCGAAGCTGAGAACCGTAAAGCTCTTGCCGGTATTGGGATTGAAGGTCAGTTATCTGGGCAGAAGATACTGGTTTCTGCTCCCGGGCGGCTTTCTGAAAATGTTTTATCACCACAATGGAAACAACGGGTTATTGAACTGGAAGACAGCGGTAAAACAACCGTTGCCATTGTTCAGGATGGGCAGTTTATTGGCCTGATTGCCATGCAGGATACTTTGCGTCAGGATGCTATTGAAGCTATCCAGTCCCTGAAGCGTCAAGGCGTCAATGCGGTGATGCTAACGGGCGATAATCCCCGGGCAGCGGCAGCTATTGCAGGCCAGCTGGATATTGATTATCGGGCAGGATTGCTACCGGAAGACAAAGTCACTGCGGTTATGCAACTTAATGAAAAACACAAAACGATGATGGTCGGTGATGGTATTAACGATGCACCGGCGATGAAAGCATCAAGTATTGGGGTCGCGATGGGAAGTGGTACGGATGTTGCGCTGGAAACAGCTGATGCCGCACTGACTCATAACCGGCTGACTGGTCTGGCGGAAATTATTACGCTGTCACGGGCAACACACTACAATATTCGTCAGAATATCACTATCGCATTAGGCTTGAAGGCTATCTTCCTTATCACCAGCTTACTGGGGATTACAGGATTGTGGATGGCAGTGTTAGCGGATTCAGGTGCTACAGCACTGGTGACAGCGAATGCTATCCGTCTGCTGCGCATCAAAAACAAGGGACAATAAATAACTTCTCTGCATGAATACGCCCTCACTCAAATATGAGTGGGGGATATATAATTAACTCAGAAATACTTTGAAAGTTCATGAAATAGTTTATAAGAAACTTTCTAATTATTTTTATTCTCCCCTCTTATTATTTCATTTTTAATCTACCTGGATTCACAACTTGTTTATTAAAAAGCACACTTCTTTTTTCGTCACGAAAATAAAGACAGCGAACCAATCAGGTATATTTCACGCCCTTTCATCCATACCCGCCCGGTGGTTGTGGCCAAACCACCGGACTATTAATGATTGAACAATACTCTCCAGATTACTGGCAAATATTTTGTGTATGTATCAAGATTTATTATAAAAAAAACGCCGGAATACAGATTATTCCTTTAATACTCTCATTTGATTGCAACTTAATGTAATCAAAAAATTATCAGCATCCTTTTCTAAAAGACATCCTTTACCCAAAGAGTATTATAATAGCCATGTAGGCTTTCAGACTGTTATTGATAAAATGTTTAACAGACCAATAATAGATAAAACAAATTGAAAAGGTGCTAAGGCGCACCTTTTCAAAATAAGACTACAGTTACTCAAGATTGCTATTAAGACAAAAGGAAATATGGCACTTAGTGAGGTGATAAGATTTCCAAGTCCCACATTGATAAGCTTAGCACGGGTTTATATTTCTACCAGTTTATTAAGCAATCTTTTAATTTTTTTTGATTAGATACCGATAAGGCGTTTCCGCTGTCTCATGAGCAAGCAGAGTATGTTCCATAAAACGACAAAAGCCGGGAATATCACGAGTCGTCGCCGGATCATCCGCAACGATCAATAAAGTCTGCCCGACATCCATGTGACGGACCGTTTTACGCACCATCATTACCGGCTCCGGGCAGCGTAATCCCTGTGTATCAAGTGTTTTATCAGGGTTGGCAAAAACATCAGACATAACAATCTCTGTAGGTTCAAACAATCTATAGCGGTGGATTATATTACATATTCACCTCAATCACCGCATTTTGAAACCCATTGAGTATATTACTCAACCCGCGTATGATGCTTTTCTCCTGATAATTCAGGGAAATTTGTTTCTGGGTTCCCTCACCCCATCCAGCAAAAAGGTACAATATGTTTCAACTTACTCAGCAGCAGAAAGCTTCGGCTTTAATCTGGCTTTCGCTGTTTCATATTCTGATCATTACTTCCAGTAACTATCTGGTGCAACTGCCCATTTCTATTTTTGGTTTTCACACCACCTGGGGAGCATTCACCTTTCCCTTTATCTTTCTGGCAACAGATTTGACCGTACGTATTTACGGTGCGCCATTAGCACGCCGGATAATTATGACAGTCATGCTTCCGGCTCTGATTATCTCTTACTTCATCTCTGCGCTATTTTTTCAGGGATCGTGGCAGGGTTTTTCGGCCTTAGGAACGTTTAATCTGTTTGTTGCCCGCATTGCAGCAGCAAGTTTTATGGCTTATGTTCTCGGTCAGATATTAGATGTCGGCGTGTTCAACCGTCTGCGTCAGAACCAGCATTGGTGGATGGCACCGGCAGCGGCCATGTTTTTCGGTAATATGCTTGATACACTTGCCTTTTTCTTTATCGCTTTTTATCGCAGCAGTGATGCCTTTATGGCAACCCACTGGGTAGAAATCGCGTTAGTGGATTATGCATTTAAGCTGTTTATTTGTATGCTTTTCTTCCTGCCAGCTTATGGCATTTTACTGAACCTTATCCTGAAATTCTTTTTCTCTCACTCATCAGATAAGGCACTGGCACAAACCCGCTAAAACGACATTGCGCCCTGAGCTAATCAGGGTGCAGATCGCCTTTCAGCTTTTCCTCACAAATCGCGCATTTCCTGCTTTTACAGATAACCTACGGGTATGTTTTGTCGTATAGTGTTGACGGACAGGCAAACACACACTTTTATTCGAAACGACTGATAACCTGTCACATACCGATGCTATTAACAGGTTATGTTGAGTTTCCAGTGAAGAAGGAATATTTCTTATGCTGAAAGTTATCCAGTCTCCATCCAAATATATCCAAGGGCCAGATGCGATATCCTGCATTGGCTACTATACGAAAATACTTGCTGACCATGTTTTTGTTATTGCTGATAATTTTGTATTCAATCTTATCGGGGATACAGTCAGTAAGAGCCTGAAACAAAATGAAGTCACCAGCCATTTTGAAGTCTTCAACGGCGAGTGCAGCCGTAAAGAAATAGAACGCCTGTCAGCCATCCTACTCACTAATCAATGTCAGGCCGTAATTGGAATTGGTGGAGGAAAAACGCTTGATACCGCAAAAGCTGTAGCACACGAATCAAAATTACCCATTCTTGTCTCTCCGACTCTGGCCTCGACTGATGCACCAACCAGTGCGCTTTCCGTTCTGTATACAGAATTGGGGGAATTTGATAGCTATCTGTTCTACCCTAAAAATCCCGATATTGTGTTAGTGGACACGAAAATTATTGCAAAATCACCTGTCCGGCTGTTTGTTGCTGGTATGGGAGATGCACTGGCTACCTACTTTGAGGCGAGGGCCAGCAGTACAGCTCATAATCCGACTATGGCAGGAGGAACAACTTCTCTGGCCGGGCTGGCACTGGCTAAATTGTGTTACGACACATTATTGTCAGAAGGCTATAAAGCAAAACTGGCGGTAGAAGCCGGAGTGACAACGCCTGCGGTTGAAAATATTGTTGAAGCAAATACCTATCTCAGCGGAATTGGTTTTGAAAGCGCGGGGCTTGCCGCTGCACATGCCATCCATAATGGGTTTACCATACTGGAAGAGTGTCACCACCTGTATCATGGTGAAAAAGTCGCATTTGGTACGCTGACACAACTCATGTTAGAAAATAGCCCCAGTGAAGAACTAGAAGCCGTACTCGACTTTTGTGTACAAGTTGGCCTTCCAATTACGCTGGAACAGCTTGGCCTGCGCGATAGTGAAAATTTGCATCAGAAAATTATGCAGGTCGCTAAAGTAAGTTGTGCGGAAGGGGAAACTATTCACAATATGCCATTTACCGTCACTCCAGAGCAGGTCTATGCCGCAATTCTGGCAGCAGATCAGATGGGAAAAGACTGGTTATACTAATTTAATATCAGCGTGATTTTTGCGGTTTCAGGGCGGGAACCCTCGCCCTAATTAGCCACGCCATTAACATGATGGATAACATAACGAGTGCTTCGCCCTCCCCACGCTCTATCATCAGTTGTTTATGCTATTCACAATGAGGCAAATAACAACACTATTCGCCTCATAAAATGAGGCAAATAATCGATCTAATTGCCTCATTAGCTGGAAAACAGGTTAATTCAGTCCAGTGAGCGCGCCAGTAAACTAATCGGATGTTCGCATTTTTTGCTGGTAGACATCTCTATCTGCCATTTACAGGTTTCGCAATCGGTGATCACCAAATCAACGCCACTTTCTTCGATTTGCCGGAAAAGGCCAGCTCCAATCCCCTGAGATACTTCATAATTTTCCTTTTTGAAACCATAAGTTCCGGCAATACCACAACACTGAGAGTCCAGAATAATTAATTCAATACCCGGAATACGCTTAATTAACTCAATCGAATAGGCTGCCCAGCCCATTTTTTCCATATGACATGGCGTATGGTAAGCCACTTTCAGGGGCATCGGTTTCAAAGGCAGATCACGCCCCTGATCCAGCAATCGATAAATATAGCGGGTTGCCAGCTCAATATGATCACGTACCGGACGGGTATCTACGCCCAAAATATGCGGATATTCATCACGTAAGGTAAAAGTACAGCTGGATGAAGTTGTTACAACGGGAATTTGTCGCTCAATTACACTTTCTGTTAGTGAATGCAGATTAGCTTTCGCCTGACGTTTCGCCCGATCCATAAAGCCATTGGCGATCAACGGCACGCCACAACATTTTTCCCGCGTCAGTAATTGGACACCAATCCCCATTCCATTAAAGACTTTCAATAAACCCTTACCCAGTTGCGGATGGTTATAATTGACGAAACAACCATGAAAATAGGCAACTTGCTCTGTAAATTGCTGTTGGGTGGATGCCTGTTTGTGATACCAGCGCCGAAACGTACCAAAAGAGTATTTTGGTAATTCACGCCGGTGATCAATCCCAAGCGTTTTATCCAGCAGATGGCGCACTGGTTTCAGGCTGGTCACTGAATTGACGATGGGAGCAAGCGGAGTGGAAAGAGTGCCCATCATATCGGTATGGCTGAGAATGACATCCCGCAATTTAGGGCGCTGTGAGTGATAATCTGCTTTTGCTCGCAGGATAATATCACCGATTTTTACATCAGACGGACATGCAACTTCACAGCGCTTGCAGTTAGTACAGTATTTCAGCGCTTCATCATATAAAGCAGGATCTTTTAAACGCAGGCGCTCTCCATCCGGGCCGGCCTGTTTTGGCCCGGGATAGCCCGGATTAGCTTTAACCACCGGACATTGGGTAGTACAGACAGTGCATTTAATACAGCTTTCAAAACTGTTATCCGCTATGTTCATTGTGCAATCTCCGGTATCCGCTGTTTTGTGACTCGTTGCCCGGTAATGATTTGTTCAGCAACAAATAAGGCACTCAATAAAGAAACCCCGGAACCACAGCCTTCAAACAATGGATCATATCCCCCCAGCACAGAACCGGCAGCATACAGGTTTTTCACTACCTGACCTGATTTTAATGGCCGCAAATATTCATCCGTGGTGACACCAAATTTAAGATAAGGCTGAGGAGCAAAAACATTTTGCCGCGTCCATTGTTCACGTGAGGAGTACGCCAGCAGATCTAAATCAAGTAAGGGTTCATAAACCCGGTTAAACTTGGCTTTCAGCCCATTACTGAAAAAACTACCGGTTGCCAGAATCACGTGAGAAGCCCTCAGCGGGATATCACCATGATTACGGGTATACAAACCAGTAATATGGCTCTCTGCCATTTCCACACCATTGACCCTATCGCCCGTCATTATCACGCCACCAAAATGGCGGAACCGAGCACGCAACATCTGATCCACTCGGATCCCCAACAAGGAAGGAGGTAATGTCGGTAACAAATAGACAGGCTTTTTCACCTGCATCTGCAATGCCTGCACAACTTGGTCAGTTTCCAGACCAATACAGGCAGGCAGGAACACAGCTTCATACCCCTGCGCCAGACGGCTGATTTCCTCCGCTATCAGAGTCAGATTTTCAGGCAGATCCAGTAAATGGGCGATATTAACGGAGCGAAATTCACTGGGGTTATCACGCAGTCTGTCGAGAAAAGGTAAGTGAATCTCCTGCACACTGGCTTTCACTCCCTGCCTCTGTAGTGCACTGGTGACGATGCCGGGCTGAAAATCCAGAAATCCCGCAATGCCGATCACAACAACACTTTCCCATTTAAATGGCCGTTCCAGCTCACGAACCGGTACTCGCGCCGGACTTAGCCAAGTCATGCGCTGACGACCAACGGGCGTAACACGATAATGGTTTTGTGAAGCAGAGCCTGTCATAACCAGTCCGCTGTCCCTGATTAATTTTTCAGCCTGATAAGCCAGCGATGCTACGTTTTTTTCTCCTATCCGACTGTAAGGGTGATGCGGAGCCTGTCTGGTCAGTTCAGATAAGGCATGTAAGGGATGGGTGACTTCATCTCCGTCAGGTAAACGGGAAAGAAAATCCATCGAACCAGAAGAGAAATAAAGAGAACTTTGGCCTGAACTGACTATCGCACAGGATTTACCTGCTTCTGCCAGCCGAATACCACTGGTCAGTCCCGCCAGCCCGCTTCCAATAATGACAGTATCAAATTTCATTGTCAGCCTCCGTGACTGGCTGGTTATCGGTGTCAGTATCATGGTCATCTAAACCGCACAGCCCCTGATAAACCCAGCTGGTGAACTCGCTTTCCCGTAACGCATCCCCCCAGACGACAGGGCGGATCCCTTTCCAGCGTTCATTCAGGAACTGTTTCAGTTGCTGCTCTGATTCCTGTTCTGTTATTACACCGAGACGATTAAGTAGCCCTGCCGCACGACAGGCACACAATTCTCCCTGACAGGTTCCCATGCCAACACGAGTGCGGCGGCGCAAGTCCAGTAGGTTAGTCACCGCCAAAGATTCCGTTGCATAACGTACTTCTCCCGCAGTTACCGCTTCACATTCACATACCAAACTTTTATCTGCTCGTTCGGTACTCAGTAACTGGCTGGCGCGATCTCCATGACGATAAATGGCCGACTCACGAATGGGAGCGGAGAGAGTTACGGTGCTACAATGCGGTTTTTTACTATGTGGGCTTTTACTGTGTGACGTGTGCTGGTGTGTTTGTTCGGCGGAATTCTCTGAGCCGGGCAATGGCTCCTGTGCAGTCGTACAATGCGCGGTAATATTAAGTTTCTCGCAAATCTTATCGGTTGCCCATTCAGCCATCAGGCGATATGTCATCAGTTTACCGCCAGTAATGGTTATGAATCCGTCCAGACCATCACGTTGGGCATGATCAAGCAGCACAATACCACGGCTGACGTTTCTGCCCGATGGATCATCATCACTCGCGACTAAAGGGCGGACCCCCGCATAAGCCCGTAAGATACGGGTTTGTGCAAGTCGGGGGGATAATTTTGCTCCCTCCCGGATTAAGATATCGACCTCTTCCTTAGTCACAGACATGTTATCAATCTGATCGTATTCAATGCGGGAAGAAGTCGTGCCTATCAGCGAGATAGTGTCACCGGGTACGAGAATATCGGCATCTGCGGGTTTACGACAGCGGTTGATCACCATATTGTTAATGCGATGTCCTAAGATCAGCAACGATCCTTTGGCCGGCAGCATATGGACTCTGAGATCCGCATACTCGGCAATTTTCTGCCCCCAAATTCCACCAGCATTCACCACTATCGGCGCATAAATGTCATACAGGCACTTAGTGCGATGATCATAAACATGAACGCCGGTAATTTTATCCCCTTGCCTGATTAACCCCATGACTTCATGATACGTCAGTATTTGGGCGCCATGCTCTCTGGCATCCAGCATATTGGCCGCTGTCAGACGGAAAGGATCAACTGTTCCATCAGGCACAATCACAGCGCCGATCAAATCCGGGTTAACTGCCGGTTCAAAACGTTTCGCTTCTTCAGGATCAATCGCCTGCGCATCAATTCCTGCCTTTTCACACGCAGCAATAAAAGTTTGCTGATATTCCAGTGAATCTTCCGGCAAGGTAATAAACAAACCGTGTGTTTTTTCAATGCAATGTCGGGCAATAGATTTGAGGATCCTGTTTTCTTTTATACACTCTTTTGCCGATTCGCTGTCTGTGACGGCATAGCGTGCACCGCTATGCAACAGACCATGATTGCGTCCGGTTGCACCGGTCGCAATATCATGCCGCTCTAATAAGATGCAGCGTAAGCGCCTGCGGGCGCAATCTCTTGCGATACCAGCACCTGTTGCGCCTCCACCAATAATAATGACATCAGTTTCTGTTACAGGAGAGCCATTCATCAAAGATGCTCCTTTCTTTCGCTTCTATGCCAGTCACATATCCGGTCAGTAAATCCGGTTGATGATAAAAATATATCCAAAATGGGTAGGAATTGTTTGATAAGGAACAAAAACGAACCTAAAACGCGTATTTTGGACGACAAAAAATTCAATATCGTGAGAAATATCACTATTTTTTGAGGGGTTTTAATGAGAAGTGGTTGATGTTTTGTGAAGAGAAACTGAGTGGCATGATGATTTGGTATTCTTGTTTTCGCTAAAAAACCGTTACTTTGAGAACACGATGCCGGGAACGATGTTACCTATCCCTTTGTGGAATAAATTATTTTTCTTTTTGTAATAAAATTATCGGCCCTGAACCTGTTTCGCCTAAAATATCATTGGGATTGCGTAATGGGCATTCTGTCAGTGAAAGGCAGCCACAACCAATACAACCATCCAAATTATCACGCAACCGGGTTAATTTTGTTATGCGCTGCTCCAGCGAATCCCGCCAGTGCAAGGAAATTATTCGCCATTGTTCAGCTGTAAGTTTACTATTGGGGGGAAACTGACTGAGTATTTCCTGTATTTCTTTCAAAGGAATGCCTGTACTCTGTGCTACTTTAATAATTGCGATATAACGCAGCACAACCGCAGGAAAACGGCGCTGATTTCCCTGATTGCGTGAGCTTTTGATTAATCCTTTAGATTCATAAAAATGTACTGTCGCTACCGTTACTCCACTACGTTTTGCTACTTCTCCCACCGTTAATGCTCTATTTAAATTAATAGATCTGTTTTTTTTCATTACTATGTAACCCGGGTTAACTTTCAGTTTTATGGAAAAAATCTAACGTTTCTGCCAATTGGCCAAATACCTCACCGTTTTTTCGTAAATTGGGCCAGAATTCCAATTTATTCATCGTGTCTCTAGTCATCGGTTAAGGCCATAATCTGTTAATGACCAATCGGCAGAAACTTAATTAAACACATCAACTCTTCTTTCTTATTGATGTCACTATTCCGCCTTATAAACCAAGGAGAAAACATTATTAGAGTTCAGATTTTTTCTCCATTCACTTGGTGTTATACCAAAATGTTTTTTAAATGATCGGGAAAAAGATTGTTGAGAATCAAACTGATACTGTAATGCCACATTGTAAAGTGTATTTTTTGATGAACAAATAGAAATAGCTGCATTAGACAAACGTCGTTTGATTATATAGCTACCTAGAGTAGTTCCTGTTATATTTTTAAAAATTCGCTGCAAATGCCATTTACTATAACCAGACTTTTTAGCTACAATTTCAATGTTTAATTCATTCTCAATGTTTTTTTCAATCCAATAAACAAGATCTTCAATAACCTTCTCATTAATAATATTTTTCATGCTCTCAACCCATCATCAATAAGTTGTTTATTTTAAAACATATTATTATTCAGAAAATCTGAATTACCCAGTTAACAGTTTATTACTCAAGTCTGAAAAAACCGGTTACTCACTACAACCAACACATTAAAATCTAAGTAACCGGGCTTGAATTTATATAGT
The DNA here is from genome assembly GCF_963876465.1 of Xenorhabdus sp. KK7.4. Taxonomy (NCBI): domain Bacteria; kingdom Pseudomonadati; phylum Pseudomonadota; class Gammaproteobacteria; order Enterobacterales; family Morganellaceae; genus Xenorhabdus; species Xenorhabdus sp. KK7.4. Next base: position 28,109 of record NZ_CAWNQF010000072.1, on the reverse strand, counting down.
GCTGAAAACAGCCATCTTTAAACAAAATTAAATCTAATAATTCAACACTCGAATATTTACCTATATGTAGGTTGTAATATCTATAGGTTATCATCAATATGTGATGAATAACTATTAGCTATCTATATATCTCAGCAGTTCCACTTAAATGATTCTGACCAGATGCAGAGATAATACGGAAATATTTTGCTCCCGCTTCGTCAGCCTTTTTGGATAATTGATCAGTGAGTGACTCTAAAGTTTCCGCCCCTGTTACTGAAACAATACCTATTTTCTCTCCTGTAGCGGACTTGACCTCAACTGCGGCCATTGAACCAAATGAAATCGTGCTTAGTGCCAATAACGCGATAATATACTTTGAGGTTTTCATCGTGTGATCCTATTTTATTTTTCAATTTACGAAAGTTCTGTGAAATATTTTATCAATTGGTAGCAGCATTGGATTCTTACTCTAGAACCTCAAGTTAACATGAGGTCAATAGGTATAGTAAAAAATAAATATATATTTTTATAATAGCCTGACTAATACGCATGATTTATCTGATATTATTCAATACCTTAACGATACCAACAGGAAGGAAAAAATAATCAATCTATTGATGTGATAAAGCTGAACTAAGAACAAAAAATAGGTGAATTACATCAATCAAAAGTGCTGACAGCATTGCCAATTACTGCATAAAAGTTACTTCGTGTTTTGTATCCAAGCTTAGATAACCATATCAAAATTAATAATTCCAATTTTTTGATATCTAATGTCAGATTCAAGTAACCACCAGTAAAATTAAAATTATTTTGTTTATCTTCATTATACCTATTGACATCATGTTAACTTGAGGTTCTAGAGTAAATATTTAATGAATAAACTACCAGGCCACATATAGGGGTTACTATGGTTGATCAAACACCGAATTCTAAACTACCACTATTCCTTTCCAAACTATCCAGTCATATTTATTTCACTGGAGATCACTAAATTTATAAATTCCATTAAAAAAATGAATAACCATTCGAAAAACCAAATTAAAAATTAAATTTCCTAAGGGATTTATATAAATCATGAAAAAGAAAATATCTGTTTGTCTGGGCGTTACTTTCTTGCTGGTGACCAGTATTGTAGTTTATCCCCTAAATACTTCTTCTAAGAATGAATCATTAAATACGGCTTATCCAGCTATAAAAGTGGCATTGGCAGAAGTAAAAGAGATTCATCTTCCGAGAACATTACATGGTGTCGGAGAACTTGAAGCTGATAAGCAAGTTTATTTGGCGGTGGAAACCAGTGGAAAAGTCACTGATATTACATTTGAGTCTGGTCAGCATGTCGAACAAGGCCAGTTGTTGGTGAAAATTAACGATAGCGTTGAGCGAGCGGAACTGACCCGCTTACAAGCCCAATGGAAAAATGCTGACAACCTCTATCAGCGCACCAATAAATTATTTACCAGCAAAGCAGTTGCCACATCCGAATTGGATAAAGCATTAGCAGAACGGGATATGGCATCTGCGGCCATTAAACAAATCGAAGCGCAGATAGCTCAGAAAACTATCCGGGCATCTTTTTCAGGCGTCCTCGGGATCCGACAAGTCCAGTTAGGGCAATACCTTCATGCAGGAGATGTGATTGCCAATCTAGTGGATGCCAAAAAACTCAAATTGAATTTTTCTCTGGATGAACAGACGGTTCCTGATCTGAGGGTTGGGCAATCAGTCAATATCGTGGTTGATGCCTATCCGGATCAGAATTTTACCGCCCAAATAAATGCGATTGACCCTCTGATAGGAAGATCGCGCACTGTTCAGCTACAGGCAACTCTGGATAATCCGGAAGGAAAACTAAAAGCAGGCATGTATGCCAGTATTCAGGTCATGCGTCAGGAAAATACCCCCGCGTTGGTGATACCCGAAACGGCTGTGACTTATACCGCTTACGGAGATACTGTATTTATAGCACAAGGCGCAGCGCAAGACCCCAGCCAGCCTATGACTGTAAAACGTATTTCTATTGATGTGGGACAGCGTTGGAATGGTTTAGTAGAAATCAAAAAAGGGTTAGTTAAGGGCGATAGGGTTGTGACATCCGGCCAATTGAAATTACATGATGACATACCTGTGGTCATGGTCGATGAAGATACCTTGAATATAGCAAAATTATCTATCACAGGTGCTTGATGGAGAAGGAAAATGATATTTACTGATATTTTTGTTCGCCGTCCGGTACTTGCTTTGGTAGTCAGTACATTGATCTTCTTACTGGGACTATTTTCCCTCAATAAACTTCCTATCCGGCAATATCCACAATTAGAAAGTTCAACAATCACTGTAGTGACAGAATATCCGGGGGCTTCATCTGATTTGATACAGGGATTTGTCACCCAGCCCATTTCACAGGCTATTTCTTCTATTGAGGGTATCGATTATCTATCATCTTCCTCAGTACAGGGCAGAAGTACCATTACGATTCGCATGGAGCTTAACCAAAATTCAACTCAGGCTCTGGCGCAAGTGATGGCAAAGATAAATCAGGTCAGATATAAGCTACCAAAACAAGCTTATGACCCAGTTATTGAACTTTCTTCAGGAGAATCAACTGCGGTTGCTTATGTTGCATTTTCCAGTGATTCGTTACCTGTATCGGCAGTAACAGATTACCTTTCAAGAGTCGTTGAACCCATGTACTCATCCATTGAAGGTGTTTCTACGGTTCAGGTTTTTGGAGGACAACAACTCTCTATACGTTTATGGCTGGATGCGGATCGTCTGGCGGGACGCGGATTAACTGCGGCAGATGTAGCAGCGGCAGTCAGGCAAAATAACTATCAGGCGACCCCCGGAAAAGTGAAAGGCGAATATGTGGTTTCAAATGTCCACGTCAACACAGATCTCACTAGTGTTGATGAGTTTCGTGATTTGGTCATTCGTAATGATGGTAATGGATTAATTCGTCTGAAAGATGTAGGCACGGTAGAACTGGGTTCCGCCTCCACTGAAACCAGTGCAATGTTAAATGGTAAGGCAGCGGTACATCTGGGATTATTTTCAACTCCAACGGGGAACCCGCTTATTATTGTCGAAGGTATCAAAAAATTGTTACCAGACATTGAAAAGACACTGCCACCGGGCGTTAAGGTTGAACTGGCATTCGAAACCTCCCGCTTTATTAAGGCTTCTATTGATGAAGTGACCAAAACCTTGTTAGAAGCTTTGGTTATCGTGATGATCGTAATTTATCTCTGTTTGGGTTCACTGCGTAGTGTATTAATCCCGATAGTTGCCATTCCACTGTCGATGTTAGGTGCCGCAGGGCTGATGCTGCTATTTGGTTTCAGTATCAATTTATTGACATTGTTGGCAATGGTGCTGTCAATCGGTTTAGTCGTCGATGATGCAATTGTGGTGGTTGAAAACGTACATCGCCATATTGAAGAAGGAAAATCGCCAATCACGGCAGCCTTTATTGGCGCAAGAGAAGTAGCAGGCCCTGTGATTGCTATGACAATTACACTTGCCGCAGTTTATGCCCCAATAGGGTTGATGTCTGGTCTGACTGGCGCACTATTTAAGGAATTTGCTCTGACGTTGGCGGGCGCAGTTATCGTATCCGGTATTGTTGCGCTTACGTTATCTCCGGTAATGAGTTCTTTTTTATTACAACCTAAACAGCAAGAAGGAAGAATGGCACGCTGGGCTGAGATCATTTTTGAGAAATTATCCCATCATTATTCTCTTCTGCTGAATGCCTCTTTACGTCATCGGTGGATAATGGGCGGATTTGCTGTGCTGGTTGTCATCAGCCTACCCTTACTTTATCAACAAGCCCAGCAAGAATTAGCTCCGGTTGAAGATCAGGCTGGGTTGTTAGCTGCAGTTAAGTCACCCCAACATGCTAGCCTCGATTATGTGGAAAAATTTTCCCATAAACTGGAGCGTGTATTTCGCGAAATTCCCGAGATGTCAGGTACATGGATTATTAATGGCGTTGACGGGGTTTCTTCGAGTTTTGGTGGTGTGGAATTATCAAAATGGAGTGAACGTCAGCGCTCCGCTTCAGAGATTCAGGCACAATTACAGGTTGCCGTAGGTGAAGTGGAAGGCAGCAATATTTTTATCTTCCAGCTTCCGCCACTACCCGGTTCAACCGGAGGGTTACCCATTCAGATGGTACTGCGTAGCTTACAGCCCTATCCTGTCCTGTACCAAACGATGGAGGAAATTAAGCAGCAAGCACGCTTAAGCGGGTTATTTGTTGTCGTAGATAGTGATCTGGACTATAACAATCCGGTAGTACAGATTCAGATTGACCGGGCTAAAGCTAATAGTCTGGGAATTAAAATGCAGGATATTGGTGAGTCATTAGCATTGCTGGTAGGAGAGAACTACATCAACAGATTTGGGATGCAAGGCCGTTCATATGATGTTATTCCACAAAGTATACGCGACCAGCGATTAACACCGGAAGCCTTATCCCGCCATTTTGTCAGGACTGAAAACCAAAATATGATCCCGCTTTCTACGATTGTCTCTGTTTCAACAAAAGTTGAGCCTAATAAACTAACCCAGTTCAATCAACAAAATGCAGCCATTTTTCAGACTATTCCTGCACCGGGAGTCACTATGGGGCAGGCGGTGACTTTCCTTGAGAGTGTGCTGAATAATTTACCTGTAGGATTCAGCTACGACTGGCAGTCTGACTCCCGCCAATATAAGCAGGAAGGGCATGCCTTGCTTTTCGCATTCGTAGCCGCATTAATCATCATTTATCTGGTACTAGCTGCTCAGTACGAAAGCCTCATTGATCCTTTGATAATACTGATCACCGTTCCCCTTTCGATTTGTGGGGCTCTGATCCCGTTAGCCATGGGATATATTACACTGAACATTTACACTCAAATTGGCTTGGTAACCTTGATAGGGCTTATCAGTAAGCATGGTATTTTAATGGTGGAATTTGCCAATAAACTACAGGAGCGCGAAGGACTGGATAAGCGTTTAGCTATCTTGCAGGCCGCAAAAATTCGTCTTCGGCCGGTGTTGATGACAACAGCTGCAATGGTTATTGGCCTGATCCCACTCTTGCTGGCCAGTGGTGCGGGGGCTAATAGTCGTTTTGGCCTCGGATTGGTGATTGTATCGGGTATGCTGGTAGGCACATTTTTCACCTTATTTGTCTTACCCACTATATATACCCTACTGGCAAGAAATCACTCTGCCTTTGCGGTAACACCAAGAAAACAGCAGGTTATAGAAGCTGATAAAATGGTATAACGGACTGTTTAAAAAAATGGGTATCGCCTTTGAAGCGATACCCATCATCAATAATCTGGTCTACTCATACACCTATTTAGTGCATATCAGTCTGCTTTTTAGTAGGCTCCGGCCATATACCCGCAATATACTCAAGACACTCGGCTTTGGGACCTTCTTTTCCTATCGCCATCCAGCCAATCGGGATCCGATATTCGTCAGGCCAGACTGAATACTGCTTTTTACTGTTAATGACAACTATCCACAGCGCTGCTTCATTTCCGGTTAACTGTTCCATGAAAACACCCCCTGTCTGTAGCTTGTCGGCAATACCTGAGGCAGGAACCCGGTACTGATCAGATAATTCAGTACCTGACAAACATATTCAGATGTAATAACCGGACACTGAATATCTGATCCTTCCAGTGCTGCCAACGTCTGTTTCAGCTCCAGTTCTGGCTGGATTTCATGGATATAGTCAGGATCCAGCGCACGGTAAGGTTTCTCGGTCATATCCCGAATCAGCGGAATCAATGGATACAGCGAATGAGAATCATCCAGAGCAAGAATTCTCTCTTTCCCTTCATTGAAAGGAACTGGATTAAGGATATAACCAAACTCCTGCACCCAATCGAAAAACTGACGGATAGAAACTTGCACCGGATTAAACAGATTAAAGAATTTCCCGTCCGATTCACGCTGCTTAGAAATATGCACCAGTGAAGCCGCTACATAATCAACCGGTACGATATCCAGCAGTAATCCATGAGCAGGATAGGATCCCATTTCCAGATAACCTTTCAGGGAAGCCACAAGATAATCATTCCCCTGAGCAGCTCCGGTACGGGTATGTCCGAGGATCAGGCCGGGGCGGTAAATACTCACTGGCATACCCCGTTTACGGGCAATATTGATAATCCCTTCTGATACCCACTTGCTGCCCGAATAACCGGAAGGATCACGTATTGTTTCGCTCATAGCGCGATCATCTTCCATAAATGGCCGTGGCGATTCAGTAGCAAACAAGGCATTCACAGAAGAAACATAATGGAAATGTTTCAGGCGTGAAGTAGAGGCAAACTCCAGTGCGGTTCTGGTGCCATCAACATTAATGCTTTTTAGTGAACTATAAGGATAGATAAAATTAACCAGCGCACCGTTGTGATAAATCACATCCACATCCTGCGCAAGTTTATCCCAGATTTCAGGCAATAAGCCGAAACGGGGTTGCCCCAGATCGCCTATCACAAAATCCACGCGATCAAGGCTATTACCTACATCAATCTGATAATGAGTAAAGCCATCCCGGATCCTCTCAAGCGCATGTGCTTTGTCGTCAGCACGGCACAGACAGATAACCTGAGCTGAAGTCTGTTTCAACAGTTGTTCCAGCAGATGCAGGCCAAGATATCCGGTCGCTCCTGTCAGCAGAACAGTATCAGGCTCATACCAGTTCGCATGCGGTAAACCATCAGGACGTATACTTTCTTTCAGGTAAACATCTTTTCTCAGCGTTTCTGCATGTTGCTGAATAAGCGCTTCACTACGGTAAACACTGTTGAAAGGAATCAGATTATTTTTGTGAACTTCACCCATCTCATCCAGAATAGCCGCAATTCGGGCAATTGTGGGTTCAACATAGATGCCGGAAATAGGGATCCTGAGTGAGAATACTTTTTCAATCCGTTCCACCATACGGGCGACCAGAATAGAGTTACCGCCAATCTGGAAAAAATCATCGGTAATGCCAAAAGTTTCCGCAGCCAATAAATCGCCCCAGATAGCATAAACCCGTTTTTCTGTTTCTGTTTCCGGCTGCACAGCATCATGACTGGTATTCAGACGTTCTGCCACTTCTTCCAGACGTTTCCTGTCCCGCTTGCCACTACTTGTCAGCGGAATATAAGGAATGTGGTAATATTCAGAGGGGATCCAGGCTTCGTGCAGGCTTTCTCGCAATGCGACCTGAGTTTCACGTACCCATTCCTCCGATACAGCCATATTAGGATCAAACAATACGAACGCCTGTATCTTGGCAAAATCACCACTTCCCGCGACACGGATAATGGCATCCTGAACCCCGTGTTGTTTTCTCAACGCGATTTCTATTTCACCCAGTTCAATTCGATAACCACGTACTTTGACTTGGTCATCCTGCCTTCCCATATAAATGAGAGAGCCATCTTCAGTCATACGGGCCATATCGCCTGTCAGATAGGCTCTTTTCCCCTTTCCGTTGACATCAGGGACATACCGTTTAGCTGTTTCAACCGGATTATTACGATATCCAGCTGTCACACCTAACCCACCGATCAGGATTTCACCTACCGTGCCTTTAGCGACAGGACGCAGATTCTTATCCACAATACTGATGCTGGTGCCGGGAATTGGCCCGCCCAACTGTACCTTATCTCCTTTTTTCATGCGGAATGCTGTTGACCAGATTGTCGTTTCTGTCGGGCCATAAAGGTTCCATAAAGTGCCACCAGATGCCGTTAATTGATCGGCCAAATCTTGTGACAGAGCCTCACCGCCGCAAAGCATGCTGATATCAGAACGCGGCGTCCAGCCTGCATTCAGTGCCATTGACCAGGTTACTGGAGTTGCCTGCGCCAGAGTAAATTGAGGATCAGAGAACACACGGGATAGCGCCATCGCATCACGCTGGGTCTCAGTGGGTGCGATGTAGATACTGCCCCCATGAACAACCGTCAGCAGTAGCTCAAGCACTGAAATATCAAAAGAGAAAGTAGTCAGCGCAAGCATACGATCATTCTGGTTAACTGATAATAACTTGCCCAGTGCGCACAGGAAGGCCGCCAGATTGTCATGCTGCACCTGCACAGCTTTTGGTAATCCGGTAGAACCCGAGGTAAACATGATATAGGCCGGATGATCGCCTAATTCAGGAATAACAACATCCTCCGTAATTTCCTCAACTGTATAGGCAAGGCGCTCCATCGGAATATGTGTTGATGCTTTCAACTCCGCTGATACTGTTTCATCAGAGACCAGAATACTGTCAGGTAAGCTGGCGAGAATATCATTCAGACGTTTTTCCGGCATCATGGTATTAAGGGGAATGTATACTGCACCGATCTGCCAGGTCGCCAGCATTGTAATAAACCATGGAATACCCCTCTCGGCTGCAATAGCAACATAACTTCCCATTGTTACGCCATGGCAACGTAAAACATGCGCTGCGCTGATAACCCGTTGCTGTAACTCACCAAATTCCAGAATCCCATGCGGATCTGAAACAGCAATATCATGCGGTGCTATTTTTGCCAGTTTTGCTAACCGGGATGGTACATTATCAAACCATGGCTGAAGTGTTTTTTCCATATAGCTGATATTAATGTCATTAATATCAGAAGGGTTAGAGAATGAGGATTGTTGCCCAATAAATGCTGTGTGTAATATTGCCTTGTGTGTGTAAGTATTCATAATGATGTTCTCATTCTGATCTCCATTTTGTTCCATCATTTTTTATGATGAATGGAGATATTTATGCTGTTAGTCAATAAATATCAGCTATTGTCCACATTTGGCTCCTACAATGACCTTATGTTGACCTTCACTGAATAAAAAAAGTAAACTTCAAGAAAATTATTTAAAATTAAAGAATTATTATTTAATATTTATTTGTAACTTTTAATTAATTACACAATCAACCCATAATTATATTTTTTTACTAGTGAATAGAGTGTATTACGCCTTATACACCACTTCATCACTTTGATATAACTTGTTTTTATTTTATAAAACAGCTATCCACCACTCATAAAAACCTGCTTCGTGAGCATGAATAACCATTTGTAGTAATATCTATTATTTCCGAATCAAAACTCAATCATTTTATTTATAACTGTGTTATAAAAAACGCAAAATATGTAAATAAATATAATCAAAATTATTAAATAAAAAATAACAGCAAAAAATAGTAAATATCAGTTAAGAAAACAGACAAGAAATATCACGTTTTCATTCATCACTATATGTTTAGATAATCTTATCTTTGTTTAAATAAGATTCGTATGATTAAAACGGCGAATATATTCCCACAATAATAATAGTCCTTTATGACAAAAAGAAAATAAACGAATGGAATACGCTCAGAAATAACCGCTAAATACTCTTAATTGTGACATAAATCACGATAATTAAAATAAAACTTATTTCAAAAGAGCCATAAATCGCTCAAAATTGTGGTCTTTACGAAATTATATCCATATGTTAGCGATACTTCACAGATATATAAGTCTGTTTTAGCTATTCTTTCTTTCGATATAGAAAAAAATAAATTGAAACTTTCGTTTACTGCTGGTCACTACTAAACAGTGGTGATTCGCTCATACTAAAAGTCATGTGGAGACAAACATGTTAAGTATATTCAGACCGGCGCCTCACAAAGCCCGGCTGCCTGCGCAAGAAATAGATCCACTCTATCGTCGCTTGCGCTGGCAAATTTTTATGGGGATTTTCTTTGGCTATGCTGCTTATTATCTGGTAAGGAAAAATTTTACGCTGGCAATGCCATACCTGGTAGAAGAAGGCTTTTCTAAAGGAGATCTGGGTTTTGCTCTTTCAGGGATCTCAATCGCATACGGCTTCTCAAAATTCATCATGGGTTCCGTTTCCGACCGTTCTAATCCCCGGGTTTTCTTGTCGGCTGGCCTGATACTTGCAGCAGCCGTAATGCTATTCATGGGCTTTGTACCGTGGGCGACTTCAAGCATTGCGGTCATGTTTGTCCTGTTGTTCCTGTGTGGCTGGTTCCAGGGCATGGGATGGCCTCCTTGCGGTCGTACCATGGTTCACTGGTGGTCACAAAAAGAGCGAGGCGGGATCGTTTCTATCTGGAACTGCGCTCATAACGTTGGCGGTGGTTTGCCACCATTACTGTTCCTCCTCGGTATGGCGTGGTTCAATGACTGGAAAGCGGCTCTCTATATGCCAGCATTCGCAGCCATTCTGGTTGCCTTAGTCATCTTGGCCCTGATGCGGGATACACCACAATCCTGTGGCTTACCACCAATCGAAGAATACAAAAACGACTATCCGCCTGACTATACAGAAAAAGATGAAAAAGAACTGACTGCAAAAGAAATTTTCATGCAGTACGTTCTACCTAACAAACTGCTGTGGATGATCGCCATTGCCAACGTATTCGTTTACTTACTCCGTTACGGTATCCTTGACTGGTCACCAACTTATCTGAGAGAAGTTAAACACTTTGCACTGGATAAATCTTCCTGGGCTTACTTCCTGTATGAATATGCGGGTATCCCCGGTACGCTGCTGTGTGGTTGGATGTCAGACAAAGTATTTAAAGGCAACCGTGGTGCTACCGGCGTGTTCTTTATGACGCTCGTTACTATCGCTACGATTGTCTTCTGGATGAACCCGGCTGGTAATCCGAATGTTGATATGATCTGTATGTTGGTGATCGGCTTCCTGATTTATGGCCCTGTTATGCTGATCGGCCTGCATGCTCTTGAGCTGGCACCGAAGAAAGCAGCGGGTACTGCGGCTGGCTTTACTGGTCTGTTTGGCTACCTCGGTGGCTCGGTAGCTGCCAGTGCAATTGTTGGCTATACCGTTGATTTCACCGGTTGGGATGGCGGCTTTATGGTCATGGTTGGCGGCAGCATTCTATCTGTTATTCTACTGTTGTTTGTTATGCTGCATGAAAACAAACATAAGCAGGAAATGGCACAAGCACATAACAGCTAATCAATAGGCTGTTTTTAATAGAGCCATTCCCGTGTCGCCACTGTTGAACGAAATGAAACAGTGGCGACAATAATACAGTAACACTGCGTTCCCTCTTATATTCAGTATTCTAAGTTCATATAAAACACCATTTAATTACCAAAATACACCTTCATTACCACAAGTGGAGAACCCCAATGCACACCCCTGTTAAAACAATTATGGCCGGTCTTCTGTTAGCTTCATCGATGTCAGGTATTGCGCATGCAGCGGATAAAATTGTTATCGCGCATCGAGGAGCAAGCGGCTACCTGCCTGAACATACCCTTCCTGCCAAAGCGATGGCTTTTGCTCAGGGCGCAGATTATCTTGAACAAGATCTGGTGATGACTAAGGATAATGAACTGGTCGTTCTGCATGACCATTATCTTGATCGCGTCACTGATGTCGCTGAGCGTTTTCCAAACCGAGCACGCGCTGATGGTCGTTACTATGCCATTGACTTTACCCTGCCAGAAATTAAGTCACTGAAATTTACTGAAGGGTTTGATATCAAGGATGGCAAAAAAGTACAAAGCTATCCCGGCCGTTTTCCAATGGGAAAATCAGATTTTCGCATCCACACTTTTCAGGAAGAGCTGGAATTTATTCAGGGTATGAACAAATCCACCGGAAAGAATGTCGGTATCTATCCTGAGATTAAAGCACCGTGGTTCCATCGTCAGGAAGGCAAAGACATCACCGCAAAAGTGTTGGAAGTACTGAAACAGTATGGTTACACCAAAAAGAGCGATAAAGTTTATCTGCAATGTTTTGATGCCAATGAGTTGAAACGTATTAAAAATGATCTGGAACCCAAATTGGGGATGGATCTGAAACTGGTGCAACTGATTGCTTACACCGACTGGAATGAAACCTACGAACAGAAAGCCGATGGAACATGGCATAACTACAGTTATGACTGGATGTTTAAACCGGGTGCCATGAAAGAAGTGGCAAAATATGCTGATGGTATTGGCCCGGATTACCACATGCTGGTCGCCAATGACTCTACCCCAAACAACATTAAATTAACCGGTATGGTGAAAGAAGCTCACGCCAGCCATATGGTAGTGCATCCGTATACTATCCGTATTGACCAGTTGCCAAAGTATGCCACCAGCGGAAATCAATTGTTTGATATCGTCTTCGATAAAGCCAATGTCGATGGTGCATTCACCGATTTCCCTGATTTAGCGGTGAAATTCCTCGAAGAACATCACGAACATAAGTAATCGACCTTTTATTCATTTAATACCCCGCCGCAAGTGGCGGGGTATTAAATCAGGAAATGCCTACCGGAAAGGCTATAACCTCACTGATTCGCTCCGCGCCCAGAGCCAGCATAATCAGGCGATCAACCCCCAATGCCACACCGGCACATTCCGGCATACCATGAGCCAGAGCTTCAAGCAGATACTCATCTATCGGCTGTACAGGTAGCCCCATTGATTCACGTTTACGATTATCCTGTTCGAAGCGCAGACGCTGCTCTTTGCTGTCTGTCAGTTCACGGAAACCATTCGCCAGTTCCATGCCCTTGAAATACACTTCAAAGCGCTGGGCAACACGATGATCTTCTTTACTGATCTCTGCCAGTGCGGCCTGAGAAGCAGGAAAATGATAAATAAATGTCGGCTTTTCAATACCAATATGTGTTTCAACACCCATGGTAAAAAGCAGTTGCAGTAAGGTATCCCTGTCTTCTTCACGATCAGCAATATTGCTGAGATCGAGTTTTGCCGCTACTTCACGCAGTTTTTCTTTGCTCGCCGTCAGGGGGTCAATATCCAGATAACGAATAAAAGCCTGCTGATAAGAAAGAGATTCGGCACTTTCGCAATCCAGAATTTGCTGTAACAGATCATCCACTTCATTCATCAAGCGGTACATATCATAATGTGGACGATACCATTCCAACATAGTGAATTCAGGATTATGATGGCGCCCTGCTTCTTCATTGCGGAAACTTTTTCCCATCTGATAAATGGAGCCACTGCCCGCAGCAAGTAGACGTTTCATGTGGTATTCGGGGCTGGTCATCAAGTACAGAGGAAGACCATCCGCTGCACCGGGGCCGACAAACCTTGTCTGAAAGGGAACCAGATGGACGTCTGTGACAGTCGCCTGACTCATGGCGGGTGTCTCAACCTCCAACACCCCACGATCTGCGAAAAAGCGCCGTATTTCTGCCAGAATTTCTGCCCTTTTCAATAAATTAGCGATAGGGGCTGTTGGCTGCCAATCCGCGATTTCGTTCATATTCCTGTGGCTCCAAAAGAAAACAAAACGCGCAGTTTACCCGCATCACGCTCGCCAGACAAATTATTACATTGAATCCCTTGTCGATGGTCTGCTATTTATCATTTATTTCTGAACAAGTTATAAAAATAACCCATCTATATAAAATTTCACCGAAGATAGATTAACTCTTTTCATAAACATTGTTATAAATAAACCTTAAACCTAAAGATAAATTTAAAAAACATTAATAATATAAAAAAGTGGCCTGCTTTTGCGGCCACTATATTTACACGCTGATTAGTTTCAGTCAGAAATGTAAATTACTCAATTAATGTCACGACGCGAAATTTACAATACACATCTAAATTAACTTTATCAGGTTTAATGTAATCAACACCGCCAACTGTTACCCGGCTGAGATATTTACCTGTATCAGCTTTCAGTGCAATCATATTACAACCAACATCTTCAATCATAAAAATTGAATAAATGTCTACCGTTGGTTTAATAGATTCAATAAAATCACCATTTGAACGGGTTACTCTACTAAGATAAAGTTTATTATCTCCGATAAGAGCAATTTTATTAAGGTTATTCGGATCAGTATAAACAACGGTAAACCGACAATATTCATCTATAGATGATTTTACAGCTTCAATATATTGAATTCCATTTCTATCAACTCTACTTAAATAAAGATTGTTATCCGCTTGTAATGCGATAGTTATTTTTCTAAGCGCCATGATAGGCTCCTAATTATAAAATTGGTTTGTCACAAAAATATATCGCTATATATTACAACTTAAAATCAGGAACGAAATACAATACATCCGCCAGAAAACATACATCATTTAACTAAAAAATAAAATAACAAAATATATAAACCACCAATTAATAACATAAAAAACAATTAATTATAGTTTTTTACAAACCCATACCTTCATTATAAATAGAGGGTATAAATTGCCAAAAGAATAGAAACGGCCTTCAAGTAAACATTAAAAAAATAAATAACTTACATTAAATAAAAATTCAAACTTCCTTATTTATTGATAAGAGACAGCGATATCGCGTTAATTTAATGAATTTAAGCCTCAAGATAAGACAAATAATATCGATTAACTTAACAACACATTAATAAAAAATGTCCGGATGAATAGGAAACTTGTTTTAGATCAATTTTTATTGATAACAATTCTGCCAAATCAGCGTTCATATCAAGTTTACTTCAGCCGCCATCCGTTATAATCATATCAGATAAAAAATAACAGACAGTGCTCCTAACTCGTTAAGGTACAAAAAATTTACTTACAACACTCAGTCGGACAAGAAAAAATACCTCTGCAAAGTAGCAAGGTCACAAATGACGAGTGATAACGCATTAGGCTTTCTGGCTGAATTTATTCATTTCACTTGAAACAATGGAGAAGCACAGTGCAAACCTTCAATGCTGATCTAGCAATTATCGGAGCCGGTGGCGCAGGTCTACGGGCCGCCATTGCTGCGGCTGAAGCCAATCCCCAACTCAAGATTGCCCTGATTTCGAAAGTGTACCCTATGCGCAGCCACACCGTCGCCGCAGAAGGTGGATCAGCCGCAGTCACTCAGTCTCATGATTCCTATGACTTTCATTTCAATGACACAGTATCCGGCGGAGACTGGCTGTGTGAGCAGGATGTGGTTGAGTATTTTGTCAAACACTGTCCGACTGAGATGACCCAGCTGGAGCAATGGGGTTGCCCGTGGAGCCGCAAAGAAGATGGCTCAGTGAATGTGCGTCGTTTCGGTGGCATGAAAATTGAGCGCACGTGGTTTGCCGCGGATAAGACCGGCTTCCATATGCTGCATACACTGTTTCAGACCTCACTCAAGTATCCGCAAATTCAGCGTTTCGATGAGCATTTTGTCCTCGATATTCTGGTTGATGAAGGCCGTGCCCGTGGCCTGGTTGCCCTGAATATGATGGAAGGCAGTAAAGTTCAGATTCGCGCAAATGCAGTCATTATGGCTACCGGTGGTGCAGGCCGTGTTTATCGTTACAACACAAATGGCGGCATTGTCACCGGTGATGGCATGGGTATGGCTTTCCGGCATGGTGTTCCACTGCGCGATATGGAGTTTGTGCAATATCACCCAACCGGCCTGCCGGGTTCCGGCATTCTGATGACTGAAGGCTGTCGGGGTGAAGGCGGGATTCTGGTGAATAAAGATGGCTATCGCTATCTACAGGATTATGGCTTAGGGCCTGAAACGCCACTCGGTCACCCTGAAAATAAATATATGGAACTGGGACCACGCGATAAAGTTTCGCAGGCATTCTGGCATGAATGGCGGGCAGGACGAACTATTGCAACGCCGCGCGGTGACGTTGTACATCTGGATCTGCGTCATCTGGGTGAGAAGAAATTACTGGAGCGTCTACCATTCATCTGTGAACTGGCGAAAGCCTACGTTGGCGTTGATCCGGTCAAGGAGCCTATCCCTGTTCGTCCGACAGCGCATTACACTATGGGCGGAATCGAAACCAACCAACAATGTGAAACTCGTATCAAAGGGCTGTTTGCTATTGGTGAATGTTCTTCTGTCGGCCTGCATGGCGCAAACCGTCTTGGCTCTAATTCACTGGCAGAACTTGTCGTCTTTGGTCGTCTGGCGGGTGAAGAAGCTGCCAAGTGTGCTCAGGAAGCTCCTCCCGCCAATGAAAATGCACTGGTTGCACAGGTTCACGATATTGAGGCTAAACTCAATAAATTGCTGAATCAGCAGGGCGGAGAAAGCTGGGCCAAAATTCGGGATGAGCTTGGAACGGCAATGGAAGAAGGTTGTGGTATTTATCGCACCCCTGAATTGATGCAAAAGACGATTGATAAGATCGCAGAGCTGAAAGAGCGCTTCAAGCATATCCAAATCAGTGACCGCTCCAGTGTATTCAATACTGACCTTCTCTATACCATAGAACTGGGATTCGGGCTGGATGTGGCGGAATGTATGGCTCACTCCGCGATGAACCGCAAAGAATCCCGCGGTGCCCACCAGCGCCTTGATGAAGGCTGTACCGAACGTGATGATGAGAACTTCCTGAAACATACACTGGCTTTCTACAACCCTGAAGGCGCGCCACATCTGGAATACAGTGATGTGAAGATCACTAAATCCCAGCCCGCAAAACGGGTTTATGGTGGGGAAGCCGCTGCACAAGAGAAAAAACAGAAGGAGCAGGCGAATGACTGAGATGAAAAACCTGAAAATGGAAGTCATGCGCTATAACCCGGAAACCGATGATGCGCCTTATTTCACAACATACGACGTCCCTTATGATGACCAGACTTCGCTGTTGGATGCATTAGGCTATATTAAGGATAATCTGGCTCCTGATCTGTCTTATCGCTGGTCCTGCCGCATGGCAATCTGCGGCTCCTGCGGCATGATGGTTAACCGCGTCCCCAAACTGGCCTGTAAGACTTTTCTGCGCGACTATCAGCACGGACTGAAAGTAGAAGCCTTAGGGAATTTCCCGATAGAGCGGGATTTGGTTGTGGATATGACTCACTTTATCGAAAGTCTGGAAGCCATCAAGCCCTACATTATCGGTAATGACCGTAAACCCTCCGATGGCCCGAATGTGCAAACTCCGGCACAGATGGCGAAGTATCATCAGTTCTCCGGTTGTATCAACTGTGGCCTATGCTACGCAGCCTGCCCTCAGTTCGGACTGAATCCTGAGTTTATCGGCCCTGCTGCCGTCACGCTGGCACACCGCTATAACCTTGATAACCGTGATCATGGTAAGAAAGAGCGTATGCCACAAATCAACAGCGATAATGGTGTCTGGTCCTGTACTTTTGTCGGTTATTGTTCTGAAGTTTGCCCGAAACATGTCGATCCGGCAGGAGCAATTCAGCAAAGCAAGGCAGAAAGTGCAAAAGATTTCATTATCTCCATGCTGAAACCACAATAAGGGAGGTGAAAGTCATGACAACAAAACGTAAACCTTATACCCGTGGCATGGAGCCTAACTGGTGGCAAAAATTAGGTTTTTATCGTTTCTATATGCTGCGTGAAGGAACTTCTGTTCCTACTGTCTGGTTCAGTATTTTGGTGCTTTATGGGCTATTTGCCCTGAAAGCTGGCCCTGAAAGCTGGGGTGGTTTTGTCTCTTTTCTGCAAAACCCGCTGGTATTGCTGATCAATATCATCACCTTGCTGGCAGCATTATTACATACCAAAACCTGGTTTGAACTGGCGCCCAAAGCACTCAATATCATTGTTAAAAATGAAAAAATGGCACCGGGACCCATTATCAAACTATTGTGGACTTTCACTATTATTGCGACTGCCGTGATCCTTGGCATAGCACTACTCTGACCCCAAGGAGGATCTGATGAATCAAGTACCAAAACGTTCCGATGAACCTATTTTCTGGGGGTTGTTTGGCGCTGGCGGTATGTGGAGTGCTATTGTCGGGCCAGTCATTATCCTGCTATTAGGCATTTTACTGCCATTAGGATTGGCTCCTGAGGCGCTCTCTTACGAACGTATTCTGACTTTCTGCCAGAGCTTTATTGGACGTGTTTTTTTATTGCTGATGATAAGTCTGCCACTCTGGTGCGGCTTACACCGCATTCATCATGCTATGCATGATCTGAAAATTCATGTTCCTGCTGGTAAATGGGTGTTTTATGGCGCTGCCGCAATTCTGACTGTTGTGGCTCTGATTGGTGTTTTTACGCTGTAGTTAACCCGAGCTTCGCTTAAAAGAAGTGAACCAAAGTGCCTGAGGCACGATTAAAGTTTTTGCTAAAGAAAACAAAATCATGGAAATCCTCAGGCATGTATAATTTAGAATAACTTTATTGCTCCGTCGATGACTTTTGCCGAAAATTTATCCCTCGCTGGCATCAACAACTCATTGAGCGATTAACGAATTGGCAATGGTGCGTTAACAGCAACCAAGCCTTGGCGCTGCATTTCTAACCAGAAATCAGTTGGGACTTTAGCGGTTAATGCTGCTAAATCTTCAGCCATACGACCTAGACGACTTGAACCAGGGATAACCGCTGCTACTGCTGGGTTAGCTAGTGAAAACTGTAATGCAGCTGCTTTAACATCAACATTAAATTGCTTAGCAATTTGATAAATCTTCGCGACTTGTTGATGAATAGCTGGGGAAGATTTTTGATATTCAAAATGCGCGCCCCCTACCAATACGCCTGAGCTGTATGGGCCGCCAACAACGATATCAACATTATGCTCTAACGCTTCTGGCATCAGTCGTTGTAGTGCACGGCTGTGATCTAATAAGCTATAACGGCCTGCCAATAAGAATGCATCTGGTTTTGGCTCATCTAAACCCAGTGTTAATTCACAAGGTTCAACGCGGTTAACACCTAGCCCCCAAGCTTTGATCACGCCTTCTTCACGCAGGCGGGTTAAGGCACGGAATGCACCAGTGCGTGCGGTGTTAAAATGCTCTAACCAACTATCTCCGTAAAAATCTTGTGAAGGATCGTGGATCCACACGATATCAATACGGTCTGTTTTCAAACGTTTCAGACTATCTTCAATAGAGCGCAGTGTCGCATCTTCAGAGTAGTCATTAAGAATTTTGTTTTTCAAACCGTGTTCAAAAAGACCGCCTTTTTCCCCGAAATCACGATTTGCAGGATCTTCCATCTCATCTAACATGATGCGACCCACTTTGGTACTCAACACATAATCATCACGTGAATACTGAGACAGGACTTCACCCATACGGATTTCAGATAAACCAGAACCGTACAGCGGCGCGGTATCAAAATAACGAATCCCTAGATTCCATACTTCGTGTACGATTGCAATCGCTTCGTCATCCGGAATTGCTCTAAACATGTTACCTAATGGCGCTCCGCCAAAACCAATTTGGCTAGGAAGTAATTTTTTAATACTCATATTGTAATTCCTTATAAATTAGCTTGTTATCAGCAAAATGATGATTCAGGAGAGTGAACCATCCTGTCATGGAGCATGATAGTAGGTTGATTTTTTATGACATGAAAGGACATAATTAGTCCAAGTTAAGACATTAAAGGCAATAACTATGATTGACCTGCGCCAACTCAGCTACTTCATTGTTGTAGCAGAAGAGGAACATGTCGGGCGTGCAGCAAAGCGCCTACATATTTCACAATCCCCATTAAGCCGGCAAATTTCTCAATTAGAAGACAGACTCGGATTAATGTTGTTCGAACGAAGCCAGCAACGAATTCGCTTAACGTCTGATGGACAAACGTTCTTGGCTGAAGCGCGCTCACTCCTTACTCACGCCAATCGCTTGGAGTCATTAGGCCGCCGTTTAGGTCGAGGAGAAGATGGTGGACTGTGTGTCGGCTACATTGAAAATGCAATGCACTCAGGCATACTGCCAAGTTCATTAAGTGTGTTAAGAGATTCACACCCAGATGTTCATATTGCGTTGTATAACCAAACGCCAGAACGCCAGTTAGAAGGGCTGCGCCAACGGAGCCTTGATTTTGCGATGGTTGATACTCCACCAGAAGGAAAAGAGAGTGAATTAGAATATCAACAAGTATTGAATGACCGCATGTTAGTGGCAGTTCCTCATCATCACCCTTTAGCAACAAAAGAGCACATTATCCCTAATGATTTAACGGCACAACAATGGATCTCAGTCTTACACAACAATGATAATTCGCACTCACGGGATGATTTTGTTGCCGCCTGTGTGAAAGCAGGGTTTCGACCAGATATTCGTTTAGAAGCAGAAGAACCGTTAACGGCGTTAGGCCTTGTTGCCGCAGGCCTTGGCGTGACATTGATACAAAATAGTTTGCGCTATAACTTGCCTAAAGGGGCTATTTTACGCGAGGTGCCTTGGATGAATATTACCACCCAGCTTTGGGCTGTATGGCACAAAGCAAATTTACGTCCATTAGTTGTCTATTTTAGAGAGCTTTTAAATCAAATTGAGAATGAAAAAATAACGAGCTAATCGTTGTATAGAGCGCATATTGCATCTAAAAGTTAATATATTACTCATTTCAGTACGGTAATAATAAATTATTACCGTACTGTTTTTACTAAAAGTTACAGCTCGTTTCTTAGAACTTATAAGAAACCGTCGCTTTATAAGCTCGGCCTTTCTCTTCCTGGCCTTTATAGGTATTCAGATAGTAAGACTGTTCGTTGTAACGCTTGTCGAAGATATTATCGATACCAAACAGGAATTCTGCGTTTTTAAATACGCCTGAGGTTGGTGCCCAGGAAATATGCATATCGCTGACGCCAAAGCCCGCTTTATGAATATTTACAACCTTGCCATCACCTGTCCCATTCGCATTTGTTGAGCGGACAAATCGGGAATTCCAGCCAAGTTCAATATCCGTTTTATCAAATAGATAGCTTCCACCAACAGTGAAAGAGTCACCAATGGACGGTGTAAACTCTAATCTTGAGTCAAACAACGCGCTACCCTGAACAATTTTGTTATTTGCTTTGGCGTAAGTCGCTCTTAAAGACCAGTTATCCAGTTTATATTTGGTCGCTAGTTCAAACCCTTCCAGTCTGGATTTAGGGATATTATTAAGCGAACTTTTTGCTAACGTGGTAGCCAGATTTTTGAAATTGGTCTGGAATACTTTACCAGTTACAGTAAATGAGTCATTTTCAGCAAAAACAGACGGATAAATACCACCAACACCTGTTTCCAGATTGTAACCCGTTGTCGCTTTTAAGTTAGCATTATGGTTACTCGGGCCCATGCCGATCTCTTTACCCAATGGGCCTCTGAAGAGTTCAGTATAATTAGCAAACAACGTTGTTGATGCGCCCAGTTCGTATTTCAGACCCAACGCTTTTGAGAAATGAGCATAGGTTCTTTCAAAGGGCTCACTCTTTTTATTGATAGTATTGTATTTATAATGATCCCATCTTACGCCAGGAATGAAGTGGAAATCAGCAAACTGAATATCATCCTCTAAATAAACAGATGATGATTTTCCTGTTTCTACCACTTTGTTATATGTATTTCTTGCTGCCTCGGTATACGCCATTCTGGTATCGAAATACTCATAACCATAAGTGAAAGCATGGGCTAGCTGATAAGTATCAAAACTAGAAACGTTACGCGCTCTGATACCCTGAGTTTCGGTAATCGTGTCAAAGCCTTTGCCCGGACCACCGACTTCCTTCATATGATTGAAATTTTGTTCTGTGTGATAAGCAGAGATTTTCAGATCAATGAGGTCATTGCCAACCGGTACATATCGGTAAGCGATATTATAAGTATCACGCTCTGAAGCGTATTTCCCTTTCTTCCCTTTATTCACATCCGGGCCGAAATTCAATCTGTAGTTGGTATCTGCATCATTCTGATAATGCTCTTTTGAGACATTGATATACTGCTCATCAGTCAGATTGAATTTAGCTTTTAATAAATAGTTGATCAGTTTCCCATCGGTAGGAATGGATTCTTGCCCCGCTTTATCTCTGCCTGTTTTAGCATCACTCATATTGCGATGGTTAAAGTAACCCAATAAATCTACAGCACCGACTCTTCCATAAGCTGCCAAAGACTGCTGGAATTCAGAGCCATTACTGACATAACTTAATTTTCCTTTTGCACCAAATAAACGACCCGGTGCTAATAAATCACCAGCATCAACAGTTTCAAATTTTAATGAACCAACTAATGCTCCGGTATCATAGGTAATACTGTTCGTACCCACATTGATATCAATTTGCTTGAGCATTTCAGGATCAATGCCATAGTTCCCTGCATGGTGGAAGTGATAGCCTTCCTGTCTTGCACCATCAACCGTCACGTTGACAAATTGATCATCCATGCCACGGATTTTAAAGCGCTGCCCTAAAGCGCTAGGATGCCCGGCTTGTACGCCCGGCACATTCTTTAATACTTCACCGACACTTTGTGCCTGTCTAACTTTAATTTCATTGCGGCTGACTTTTCCACTGTCCTGTTCTGCACTGTTACCCGCAATAACAACGAGTGTATCGCCTGTTGAGGCTGATTTTCTGGTTGATTCTTCGGTATGTGCCACTGCGTTAGTCGAAATAGCGATTGTCAACATAGATGCTGACATCAAAGGAACACACAAACCACTTTTAGCCATGCTTGCGTAAATTTTGGTAGTTTTAGACATTTATTTTTTAGTTAAAATATTATTGAGAAGCATTATTATTTACATTCACAAAAGAAATGTAAATAACATTAAGTGATTATCGTCAGATTTTACTATCTGGATTAGGTGGGGAGGTACTATCCAGCACCACAATACTAAGCAGAGGCTGATTCCACAAAAGCAGATTTACTAGAGGGGTATAAATTTAGAGTCAATTTATACCCATTTGATTTTTCAAATAACCAGACTATTCAATGTTCGCCAGAATACTTTCTGCATCCTGATAATCACCTTCCTGAGCACGGAATGTAATTTTCCCTGAGCGATGTGCATTTATCTGTACTTCCATTTTCATGGCTTCCATGATGGCAATCACCTCTCCTTCACTGACTTGCTCTCCTTCCCCTACTAGCCACGAATGCAGGATACCGGATATAGGTGCTTTTACCTGATGAGGATCTTCCGGTATTTGTTGGACTACCGGCGAAGAAGATTGTGGCTCACCAGCAGGCACTAAAGGCGTTAATCCTGCCAATAAATCCGCTGGCAATCCCATTTCATGCCGACGACCATCAATCTCAATAAATGTACGGATGATGCCTTTGCTTTCAGCCAAATCCTGACGGGGTAAAGCTACCAGTTGATTGGCAAATTCTGTCTCAATCCAACGGGTATGAACGTTGAAAGTATCCTCTGATACAAAATCAGGGTGTTCAATCACCGCCTGATGAAAAGGTAAAACTGATGCTACGCCACTGATTTTAAATTCTCGTAAAGCCCGACGTGCACGGGCAAGAGCCTGTTCACGCGTTGTTCCTGTGATAATCAGTTTTGCCATCAATGAATCAAAGGTTGTCGGAATGACAGAGCCATTGATTACGCCTGAATCTAAACGAATACCGGGACCAGAAGGTGGGATAAATTCGGTAAGAGCACCAGATGCAGGCAAAAAGCCTTTTCCGGCATTTTCCGCATTGATGCGAAACTCAAACGAATGCCCGCGAGAAATAGGGGTTTCCTGAATGCTTAATGGGTAGCCTTCTGCGATTCTCAGTTGCTCAATAACTAAATCTATTCCGGTTGTTTCTTCCGTCACAGGATGCTCAACCTGTAAACGGGTATTCACTTCCAGAAAGGAGAGTGTTCCATCAACACTCAGCAAAAATTCAACCGTTCCTGCTCCTACGTAATTAGCCTCTGCACAAATCGCTTTTGCCGACTGATGAATGCGCTCCCGTTGTTGCTGAGTCAAAAAAGGGGCCGGGGCTTCTTCTATCAGTTTCTGATTCCGACGCTGCAAGGAGCAGTCACGGGTTCCCAACACAACCACATTTCCGTGTTTATCTGCGATTATTTGTGCCTCGATATGGCGGGGCTTATCCAGAAACTGTTCAATAAAACATTCGCCACGGCCAAATGCAGCTGTCGCCTCACGTACCGCAGAGTGATACAATTCCTCAACTTCATCATGCCGCCATGCTACTTTTAACCCACGGCCCCCGCCGCCAAATGCAGCTTTAATTGCTATCGGTAAACCATGCTTTTCAGCAAAAGTGATAACTTCCTGCGCATTTTTAACCGGCTCTGTCGTTCCCATGACTAATGGTGCTCCAACTTTCTGAGCAATTTGGCGGGCTTTAACTTTATTCCCCAGTTCATCAATCGTATCGGGTTCCGGGCCAATCCAAATTAAACCGGCTTCAATAACAGCGCAGGCAAATTCAGCCCGTTCAGATAAAAAACCATAGCCGGGATGTACCATCGTAGCCTGCGCTTGCTTTGCAATATCCAACAAACGAGGAATATTAAGATAGGTTTCTGCCGGGCTATTCCCTGCCAGTGAATAGGCTTCATCCGCCAGTTGCACATGCAACGCGTTGACATCTGTATCAGCATAAACAGCAATAGTCCGTATACCATAATCACGACAGGCACGAATAATACGAACGGCAATCTCCCCACGATTCGCGATTAAGACTTTTTTTGTGGTTTTATTTTTCTTTGTGGTTTTATTAATGCGGTGCACAGTGGTATTCATTGCAGCTCTTCACTCCCCTGAATGTCATGAAACTGATTGATGGGATTAAATCTAATTTTGGCATTGATCGGGATCTGGCCAGCAAGATCAAGATGATAATCAGCCACCGAAGCAATAACGGGGTATCCACCTGTCACGGGATGATCCGCCAGAAAGAGAACGGGTTGTCCGCTGGCGGGAATTTGTATCGCACCAAAACAGGTTCCTTCGCTTGGCAGCTCTTCATCCTTAATTCGAGACAACGGGCAATCGCCCTTTAATCTCAAACCAATCCGGTTCGATTGTGGCGTAACCTGCCAGATTTGATTTCGTAATAACTCGATAGATTCCTGAGTGAACCAGTCAGTTCTGGGACCGAAAAATATATCCAGTACAACAATCTCATCTTTATTGGGCATCACAAATCCTGGGGACTCTAAAACAGACACCGCTGAGCAATGCGAAGTCTCACCTATCGCTAAATTATCACCCGCCTTTAACGGAGCAGGGCCAATATTAGACAAGGTGTCAAATGAACAGCTGGATAGTACCTCCGGAACAATAAAACCACCTCTGGCTGCCAAGTAAGAACGCATTCCTTCATGTGGGACACCCAATATAATTTCATCACCATCATTTAAATCAATGGGTTGATAAGTGCTTATATGAAGCCGCTTTCCTTGTGGGGTTTTGATTTGAATCGGGCATAAAGCACCGGTTACTGAAATGACTGTTTGCCCACGGGCAATGGCGTGAAGTCCTCCCTGCGTAATTTCCAGACCGGCTTTATCAGAAGGATTACCCACTATGCGATTTGCACTGCGTAAAGCGCTTTTATCCATCGCACCTGATGCAGATATTCCCAGTCCTGATTTACCCAAACGCCCTAAATCCTGAAATAGCGCCTGTAATCCTGCGGACTTAATTTCTAAAATACTGGCGCTATCAACCGGAACAAGCGAATTAACAACGGGAGTTGCAGGTAAACTGACTGTTACTGTGGAGTGTTCTACGTTACGGAATCGGATACGATAACCGGGCTGTAATAACGCAGGCTCAATCCGGGATAAATCCCATATTCGTTCAGATGTCGTACCAATAAGTTGCCATCCTCCGGGGCTTGCCTGTGGGTAAATACCACTAAATTCTCCCGCCAGAGCAACTGAACCTGCCGGAATACGGGTTCTGGGCGTTTTACGACGAGGAATATTCCAGGAGATGGTTTCAGATATCATGTAGGCAAATCCGGGCGCAAACCCGGTAAATGCAACGATATATTCATTATCCGTATGTTGTTGGATAACATCCTGTACCGAGATTCCGAGTATCTCCGCAACTTCCTCTAAATCTTCTCCATTGTAGCGCACCGGAATTTCAATCTGTTTTCCTTGTATATGCGAGGACTTTTGCAGATCCCGCCGTTGAATTTCTGTCACCAGTTGCTGGGCTGAAATCGTCAGAGGGTGAAAGCGAATCATCACCGTTCTAGCTGCTGGGATTATCTCTTTAATTCCTGAGATTGGTTCAGCATTCAGAGAATCAAATAACGCCAGAGTTTCAGGCAAGTCACTAAGCTCAACCATGATGGTATGAAAATTAACAGGTAAAAAACGCACAGTTATCTCCTGACAATATCGACCATTCTGATTAAGAATGAATAAATGAGCGGACAGTAATTCCTGCCTGCTGCAAAATGGCTTTTACCTGTTTAGCCATTTCCAGCGCACCGAAACTATCTCCATGCACACAAATAGAATCCGCCTGAATGGGGGTAAATTTGCCATCAGTGGATTCCACTCCACCTTCTGTCACTAGCTGCAACATACGTTGTGCAACAAGAGTGGCATCATGCAATACAGCTCCGGTTTCACGCCGCGAAACCAGTTCTCCTTTTGCTGTATAAGCACGATCAGCAAAAGCTTCCGCAATGGTTCTCAGACCTTTTTCCTGCGCTAGCCTCAGAATATTTGAGCCAGCCAGCCCCACTAAGGCGAGGCCGGAATCTACGGCCAAAATACCGTCAATGACTGCAAGTGCCTGACGTTCATCATTAGCTATCGTGTTATAGAGTGCGCCATGTGGCTTTACATAATTAACCGCCGTTCCTATAGAGGCAGCAAGCCCTTGCAGGGCACCGATCTGATAAATTACATCCGCGGTGAGTTCGTGACTGGCGAGATCCATATTACGTCGGCCAAAACCAACCAAATCTGGATAAGAGACATGAGCACCAATAACAACCTGATTTTCCTTAGCTAATTTCAGCGTTTTCAGGATCCCAGCCGGATCTCCGGCGTGAAAACCACAGGCAACATTGGCACTACTAACAATGCCCAATATGGCTTCATCATTACCCATCTTCCACTGACCAAAGCTCTCACCAAGATCGCTATTTAAATCTATTGTTTTCATCATAGTTGTTAAACCATAATTATAAAATTGTTGAACAATAGATAATTTCTGATGAGTAAATAATCAACTAAATTCGCTTATTATTGTGCAAAAATACAACAGCGATCACTCTATTCAAATTAATGGGAAAATTATCAGTTCAAAATAGAGCTGATTTTTATCTCAATATTGAAGAAGATAAGCAGAAAAATAGCCGCGGCTTGCTGGTTATCCGGGAATATGTGAAGATTAAGTTTTGAACACAGAAGACACTTTTCTCAGCTATAGCCCAACGGATGACTATGAAAATAGAGAGCTCTCCCCAAATTTTGAGTAAAAAAATTGCAGAAGTAATAAGAAATAAGCTGGTGATCGGAGAATTATTACCCGGACAACGCTTATCTGAAGCAGCTCTCAGTGAACAGCTCCAAATTTCCCGCAATACCTTACGGGAAGTGTTCCGTACTCTTACGCAAGAAGGTTTACTAAAACACCAGCCTAATCGGGGAGTGTTTGTAGCAATACCTGATATCGCATCCATTATTGATATTTATCGGGTTCGCAGGCTGATTGAATGTCAGGCTCTTGCACAAGCATATCCCATGCACCCTAGCGTAAATAAAATGCAAGAAGCCGTCATCAGTGCCAGTCAATACAGAAATAAGCAAGAGTGGGTTAGTGTAGGTACGGCCAATATGCGTTTTCACGCCGCGATTGTAGAATTGGCCGACAGTGAAAGGTTAATGACCTTCTACCGGAATATTTCAGCCGAGCTCCGTTTAGCATTTGGGCTTTTAAATGATCCAGAGCTGTTGTATGCGCCCTATGTCGATAAGAATAAACATATTCTGGAGCTATTAAATTCAGGCCAAACAGAATTAGCAGCACAAAAAATGGAAGATTATTTAAATCTATCAGAACGAACTGTATTAGCCGCTTACTCTCGTATAAATAACGAGCAATAAATAAAAAAACAAACGCAAAAAAGCCATCCGGTAAAGGATGGCTTCTCTGACAAAGTGATGTCTGGCAGTTCCCTACTCTCACATGGGGAGACCCCACACTACCATCGGCGCTACGGCGTTTCACTGCTGAGTTCGGCATGGGGTCAGGTGGGACCACCGCGCTATTGCCGCCAGACAAATTCTGTTTTCAATCCCGAACAAGCTGTGTAACCGGCTACTTTCTGTTTTCCGGTCATTCTTCTCTGAAACTTAGTCTTTACTCTCAATCCCACAAAACACCTTTGGTGTTGTCAGGTTAAGCCGCACGGTTCATTAGTACTGGTTAGCTCAACGTCTCGCAACGCTTACACACCCAGC
>NZ_CAWNQF010000071.1:0-66792 GCF_963876465.1 Xenorhabdus sp. KK7.4 | reverse complement strand
TTTATGACGCGCTATGGAAGCCACCGGTTGGTATAACACAGGAGGAATCATGGCACGTACCCCCGAATCAAAAGTTAAGGAACAGGTCGATAGTTTACTAGCGCATGTGGGTGCGTATGTTCTTACACCCACGACAGGCGGCTTTGGTCGCAGTGGTCATGCAGACAGAATATGTTGTGTGCCTGATGTGCAGGGCGGACTAGGGTCATTTTTAGCGGTTGAAGTCAAGGCAGGAAAAAATAAACCTACGGCACTTCAATGCCGACGATTACTCTCGACACTCAATGCAGGTGGTTATGCCGCTGTCGTGAATGAAACCAACCTGTCTGTATTTCATACGTGGCTGGCTGCCATTCATAACGGAACGCTTGATGGGCCACGATATCTGTTACCGAATGGAGTCATATTAACGATTAATACAAAAGTTGGAAAATGAAAAACAACACGTTATGAGTATGATGCACTTTGGTTCGGTTTGTTCAGGTATAGAGGCCACGAGTGTTGCATGGGAGTCATTAGGAATAATACCCGCATGGTTTAGCGAGACAGATGCCTTTCCCAGTGCTGTATTACAGTATCGTTGGCCGCATATAACTAATCTTGGTGATATGATCTGTGTGGCAGATAAGATCATGAATCAAAGTATAAGTGCACCCGATATTCTTGTCGGTGGTACGCCCTGTCAGGCATTCAGTATTGCCGGATTGCGGAGCGGCCTCATTGATAAACGGGGGCAATTAACCTTATCCTTTGTGGAGATAGCGAATGTCCTTGATAGCGTCAGAGCATCAAATACCGAATCCCCAGCTATCATTGTCTGGGAAAACGTTCCCGGCGTATTATCCAGCAAAGATAATGCTTTTGGATGCTTTCTTGGTGGACTTGCCGGAGAAAACGTCCCCCTACAGCCGTCAGGGAAAAAATGGACGAACGCGGGTTTGGTGTCTGGCCCACAACGAACTGTCGCCTGGCGAGTGTTGGACGCGCAATATTTCGGCGTCGCCCAACGTCGTCGTCGCGTGTTTGTTGTCGCAAGTGCTAGAAGAGATGTCGATCCCGCCGAAATACTTTTTGAGTCCTACAGCGTGTGCGGGAATTTTGACACGAGCCAAACGACGCAACAAAGTCTTACCCAAAGCGTTGGAAGAAGCTCTATTGGTAGTCACTGGGACTCTTTCACCTATCCGCATCCGACCTTAAACCAGAGCCACAATGTGGGCGGTATAGGAATGAGCAACCAAGAAATTTTTTCACAAAGAGGGAGCGGCCTGATATCAACATACAGAATGCTGGCCTTTGGTGCGTATAAACAAGACGAGATGTCTTCGACGCTGAAATCCAGGGACTATAAAGATGCGACGGATTTGATAACCACACCCAATACCGTGCGTCGTTTAACGCCTCTGGAATGTGAACGCTTGCAAGGTTTGCCGGATAATCATACGCAAATCCCGTGGAAGGGTAAGCCTGCGATGGATTGCCCTGATGGACATCGTTATCGTGTCATCGGCAATGCAATGGCCGTTCCCATAATGAGTTGGATTGGAAAACGTATTTTAATGCAGCTGAGGTAACACAATGGTGTTTTTCATAGCCGTCATGAAATAAATCGAGGTGGTTGAATGAAATACGTGCATGTCACTCTCCCCTGTGAAGAACAGGGATGGTCATATGATGCAGATGCGGATTTGAATGAAGAACAACTCGTTCGTTACATTGCGGATTTACAAGAAAAAATAGAACAGCATGATGATGGGACGCTAACACGTTATGATAAAGATAATTTACAAATGGCCGAGCATCATTTGCAATGTTTAAAAGAGCTTTATGACCGACGTCAAGACACAATAAGTCCGGCCTTTATGTCAAAATCAGGTGACTGGGTACTGATTTTCTGTCTTATCGGATTAATTTATCTGATTATCAGGCCACTAATCACTTGGAATGTAACATAATGTTATACGCATACGATTATGGAATTCTGCAAAACGATATATTCAGCGATAAGGAAAAGCAGCAATCCCGTCACAACCTAACACGTGCTCTGACCTCTGATTTTGATCGTATTCCGAAAGTCTTTCTGGATTTTGAAACGTTTTATGATCCTGCCAATAAGTATTCATTATCAGCAAAAGGCATGACCTATGAAAAGTATGTTCGTGATCCCCGTTTTCAGGTCATACTTTGCTCCTTTCTTATTCCTGATACGGGCGAACGGTACTGGATACCGAACCATAAAGGTGCCGTAAGAAAAGAACTGAATGCCCTCATGTTACACAACTGTAACGTCATCGCACACAACCTTCCCTTTGATGGTTTTATTCTGTCAGATTACTACGGAATAGAACCCCTTGAGTTTACCTGTACCATGACGATGGCGCGGCCATTACATGGCGCAAAAGCGGCAAACAGTCTGGCCCAATTAGCAAAACGGTATTCCCTGCCGAATAAGAAAGAAGAAGTTCACCAGGTGATGGGAATGCGTCTGGAACATTTTACGGCCACTGGATTACAGCGGTATGGGGATTATGGTCTTCGAGATGTGGATCTTTTGCCACCACTCTACGGCCTTTTCCGTTGGCACTACTCTGAAATGGATATGGTCACCATGTCCGACACGATACGGGCCGGTTGTGTCTGTCAGTTTGATTTGGATAAGGCGTTACTGTGTGAGTATATCCCGCGCCTGATACAGTTACAGGAAGACAAACTGGCAAAAATTTCTGAGGCATTTTCACAAGATGTTGAGACGTTTCGTAAACGCTTATCGTCAAACCCTCAATTTGCAGAGGTACTGACGCAATTGGGTGTGGATGTTCCTATGAAAGACAGTAAGACCGCAAAGAATGCGGACGGGACACCAAAAAAGACGTATGCATTTGCTAAAACGGATATGGGCTTTAAGGCGCTGTTAACATCGGGCGATCCGTTTCTTGAGGCGGTCTGTGAAGCCCGTATGGGCGAGAAGTCCACGATTGGGATCACACGGGCCAAAAATCTATTAGATATTGCACATCGAGGAAAGATGCCGGTTCCCCTGAAAGCGTTTGGTGCAACAACGGGACGCTGGGTCGGCTATCAGGATATTAATGTTCAGAACTTCCCCAAACGTGGCGGCGATCTGACGCTGCGAAAATCCCTACGGGCACCGAAAGGCTATTCAGTCGTCACCTGCGACTTATCGCAGATTGAAGCCAGACGGATGGCTGACCATGCCGGACAGGACGATTTGCTGTTACAGTTTGCCTGCAATGAAGATCCTTATTCTGACTTTGCAACGATGTTATATGGTTATGAAGTCTCAAAAATAAATGGCCGAAAGAAAGAGCGTAACGTCGGTAAAGAGGGAATTCTTTCTCTGCAATATGGGTCATGGTTCGAATCGTTTTATTTACGGCTACGCACAGCCTATGATTTAGATGTCACCAAAGAATTCTGCCATGACGCTGTTTTACTTTATCGTGACCGTTATAAAAATATCGTTCAGTTCTGGACGCAGTGCCAAAATGCCTTAGACGTGATGCTTTATGGTGGCACCTATTCTTTTGGCTATGAAAACAACTATATTGCCATGAAAAACAAGATAATTTTACCGGATGGCTGGATACTGCGTTATGACGATCTTCGGATCGCCGGTAAAGATGAATTAAACCGCGACATCATTTTGTATACCGACGCCGAGAAACGGGAAACCCGCAAGATTTATCGCGGCATTATTGCGAATAATGTCACACAAGGCAGTTCTACCCGTATTCTACAGGGAATGATGATGAACCTGCGAAATGACGGCCTTTTTTGGTGTTTAACCGTACACGATGAATTAATTTTTATTCTACCAAACGAAGATCTTTCCTATTGCTGTGAACAAATCCAATACCGAATGAGAGAGCGCCCCGATTGGGCGCAACGGACACCTATTGATTGTGAGCTGACCGCAGGCCCAACCTATGGTGATCAATATGATGAAGCTATCTGGATAGCCTCTGGTTTTAATCAGAGGAATGCTGATGCTCTTTTGAAAGAATGCAACTAAACGAAAATAAGGATAAACCGTGCAGCCAAAAATAAAACGCGATACGTTATTTCTCATTGCCGATGTTGAGACATTATCTAATCTGGCGGGGGATAAACCTTTAGTTTGGGAGGTTGGTCTTGCCTTAGTGCGGGGTGACGGACTCATACTGGGATCGTGGGGGTCACTGGTCAATGTGCATGATATGGTAGCACGGGGATTTAAACAGACACCTAGCACACTGGCGTGGCTTATGAGTCAAGAAGCCGAAGTACGTTTCAGGTTTAAAAAAGCGTGTGAATCTGACACCCCAATACTTATTGATGTCATGCAGGAAATGACAACCTGGATTAAAAAAACCGTCAGTGCGCATATGAACTGGGGTGAAATCCATTTCCCTATTCGTAATCTTTATTTACTGGGGCGTGGGGCTGCGTTTGACTGTCCGATTATGGAAGTCTTATATCGTGAAGTGAATAACGATTCGGAACCACTACCGTGGCTGTTCTATAACGGGGCGTGTCTACGTACCTTTGAAATGATCTTCCCGATTCGGGCACCCAATACAGGCACAGCACATCGTGCAGAGCACGATGCTCTTTGGGAAGCTCAATGTTTATCACGACAGCTCGCAGTGTACTGGCAGTTTGCAAGCCAGATTAACGCCGCCTGTTATCAAATGGACACACAAGGGCAGTCTCTTCCCCCCAACGAACTTATTCCGTTAGGAAAGATTATAACGGAAGATACCGATAGCAAGCTCACTCTGTATGCTAAACCCGATACACCGAGCATTTCCACCTTATCAAATACCGCTCAATTTCAAAATGATAAGCCATGTTTACATCACAACTGTCCAGATTGTCATGGTTTGTTTATAAAATCTAACGGTGAACCATGTGTGCATCTTATGGCCTGTCACTGTCCTCACTGTCAAAAGGAGAGTATATAAAATGGCAAATGTCATTATTACCGTGACCGATCTGCCTGATGGTCAAGTTGATATCAATTATAATTTTGGTAACGATTTTATTGCCCCCCAATGTGATGCCGACTTAGAAAAACTGACGGATGCGCAACAGTTCAGTATTCTCATTACACAATTTATCACGGGCTGGATCTTGGATTCGGAAAATAAAAGGCCAGCTGACGTTCAACCGGTGATACGCATTCCCGGAGTGAAGCGCGATGGGTAAAGTGATCTTTTCAGCAAAAGAAAAAGACGACTTAATCGCATATCCTCTGGATCATGATGTGGAGTGGCCGAATAAAATTCATAAACCAGTTGGGGGCGGTAAACTTTTGTCGTTGGCCTTATCATTTTCGAAACTGAGTCAGTATCAACAATGTCCGCGACGATTTTATGAACAACACCTGACACATAACATTCCCTATACTGACACCCCAGCCACCTTATGGGGAACGCAGGTACACCAGGCTCACGAAAATTATCTGTTAAAAGGCCAGCTGATGGATGCGGTGGTGAAAGAAAAAATCGGTACTGGCGTAGCGGATATGTTAAAGAAGAAATTTAATAACTTAGTAGCAGAACAGCGTGTTGGTATTCCTTTGTTCGGTGAACAGGAATGGGCCATTAAAGCGGACGGCAAGGTAGCAAGTTGGTTTGATACGTCTGCCGTTTTTATGCGGGGAAAAACCGATTTAGGGATGGGAAGTTTAAAAAAACTCTATCTGTATGATTATAAAACAGGAAAAGACCGTTATCCTAAAACCGATCAGTTGGATTTAATGAGTGTCATGGCAAAAGCACAGCCAACCATGCAGCATTATACGCAATTTGATAGTGCCCTGATATTCTTAGAAGCAGGCACTGTTAAAACGCATACAACCTATCTTCATGAGGAAGGACACGCGATACAAATGCGGAAATTTTTACGGGAATCTTTACGTATTATTGATTCTTATGAGCGTGATTATTGGCCGGAACAGACATCGCCGTTGTGTGCCTATTGTCCGGTGATGAACTGTCCGTTTAATGCCACGGTTCAGAAGTGAACGACAGTTGACATACGAGCGGATATACTCATGACAATGAAAGAAAATCCAGATGTCACGTTTCTGACAATAAGGGGAGATGCCTTATTGGTGTTATTGCGCAATTTATATGAGCGACGAAAAGAAGAACAGGCCATGCTGGAAACCATTCTGACGATGATGGAATCATTAGATAACAGCGTTCAGTTGGCAGGAGAAGGCATGACTAACGCCAATGCCCGATTGGTCAGTATACTTAAGCAACTGAAACCCAAAGAAACTGCAGGCCTATCTGATGAAGAGATAATGAAACTTGTCGGAGGACAATGGAATGAAACACACTCTTAAGGCGAAAGATTTACAGGCATTAATGACCTATAATCCGAATACGGGTGGTCTTTTTTGGAAAGCACGTACACCAGAACTCTACCGAAAATACAGTCAGGCGGATCAGGGGATGGCAGAGCGTTCCTGTACATGGTTTAACCAACGTTATGCGGGTGAACACGTCGGTATCACAATGAATGGCAGTAACACGTATGTTCGGATCGCTATTGGGAGCGGTGCGGGAAACATACGGAAAAATATTCTGGATCTTATTTGGGCTGTCGTGACAGGCAAAGAACCGAATGGCCTTGTTCGATTACTGGATGATAATTGTGCGCGTACCGTGGATAATATTGTGTGTCTTTCTCCTCATATTGCACAGCTCTTTCGTAATCCTCGTGCGGGAATTTACCGTAATCGCGAAGAGAAAACATTTTACTGGCGCATTTATCGGGGAAAAGGACTCGATCAGCAAGGTGGTTATCAGACGATTAAAGAGGCCCGAGAAGCCCGTGATAATAAACTCAAAGAATTAGGTTTATGGCAGGAAACATTATTGAATGATGTATATTCATAAGGTTGAATGATGGCAACGTTGCAACTCTATCAGCAACGGGCGCTCGTCATTCAGGGGTCAGAACAAGAGCTAGAACAGGCACGTGTGTTGAATCCAGAAGGACGTATTGATCTGGGTGACAATACAGTTGCCTATAAGTGGAACTATTATAATGCGGCACTCCTGGCGTTTGCCAATTTACCCGCTGTTAGTCCTATTTATCGGGACTATAATTGGCCCGGCCCCAGTGATTTTCGTCCGTATCAGCACCAGATTGTATGTGCTGACTTTTTATGTCTTAGAAAAAAAGCCTATTGTTTTGCGGGAACAGGAACAGGGAAAACCGCTATCGGCATCTGGGCGGCTCATTATCTGTATACCCTCGGATTGGTAAAAAAGATCCTGGTACTTTGTCCGTCTTCCGTATTATTGGATGCGTGGCAGCCTACCGCTGCAAAATTGCTGTTCGGTGTGGCAGATTTTACGGTGATTGAAGGGTCAGTAAAAAAGAAACAGGAACAGGTCGCCTCGGATGCACCGTTTCACATTACGAATTACGAAGCGTTGAAAGGACTTCATAAGGAATTTATTCAGAATAATTACGACCTGATTATTCTGGATGAGAGTACTAAAATAAAGAACAGGGAAACGGATTTATGGACGTTGGTTTATCCCCTTGTGCGTAATGCCATGTATGCGTGGCAAATGACAGGAACCCCCACACCAATGGGGCCAAAAGATGCATTCGGCCAGATTTGTATGTTTGATGGTTTTGGTAATACGGTGCCGAATATCTACTGGTGGGAAAATTTAACGACGTGGAAAGTCAACGAGTTTAAACGACTTCCCCTTGAAGGTTGGCAGGATACCGTCGCAAAATACATGAAACCCGCGATCCGAATTCGAACACGGGATTGTATTGATTTGCCACCAATTGTATATGAATCGCGTTATTTACCCTTAACATCGGTACAAAATGCCGCAATTAAGATGTTACGTATTCAGCAGACGGTTAATTTAGCGGGTGAAGATATCACGGGAGATAACCAAGCCATTTTATTGAATAAAGTGGTACAAATTTGTTGTGGTGCCGTGCTTTCTGAAAATGGCGAAGTGGTTGAAATGAAACCCACGAAACGGTTGAATGAATGTCTGGAAATTATTCACAGTGAAGAGGGAAAAGTGCTTATTTTTGCGCCATTCCGTGCCGCTGTTGATATGATTGCCCGTTATTTACGCCTTAAAAATATTGCGGTTGGCGTCATCCACGGCGGGATAAGTAAGACAGCACGCCAAAAAATCTTCGACAGTTTTCAAGATGATCTTAAAGGACAGATGCAAGTGATAGTCGGTGTGCCCTCCGCATTCGCACACGGTGTGACGTTAACGGCAGCGAGTCATACCATTTGGTTTGCACCGTATAGCAGTACCGAAGTGTATTTACAGGCTAATGCCCGAATGGAACGTAATGGACAGACACACCATATGACGGTAACCGAAATCTGGGGTGATCAACGGGAAAAACAGCTTTATGACATAACCGCAGGACGCGCAGATGCTCAATTAACATTGCTGGATATTTACAGGAGTCTCTTAAAAGACAACCAGGGGGACTAACAATGAGTGATCCTTTTGTCGGTATCTCAACAGCGCAATTGGCCTCAGCCCATATTCAATTAATGCAACAGAAAGAAGCCATTGAAGCCATGCACAAGGCGGCAATGATAGAGGAAACAAAAAGCATTGATGATCAATTACGCGTCCTGTATTACGAAGTTCAAAAACGGATGCAAAATGAGAAAATTCATTCATTGGATACGGAATCAGGTAAGGTTCTCTTAAAAACGACGGTGGAATACAGTGTGCAGGATTTGGATGCCTGGGGAGATTTTATTGTTACCAGTCAGGACTTATCTTTTTTCAGTAAGAACGTATCAAAACCACGCGTGGAAGCGTATAGAAAACAGCATGGTGATGCCCTGCCACCGGGATTAAAGGCATTTACACGACAACACATACAATTCAAACCCGCGAAATAAGGAATTCCTTATGAATAATTCTATCGTGACCTTTGATCATAATTTACCTGCGCATTTGCGCGATGAACACGACGGCCTAAGTGCTTACTGGGATGATGTTGGACTGTCTAGTTTTGCTCGCATCAAAATGAAAGGACATATATTGCAGGCTTTTATTGGCCCGAATCTGGTTGCCCAGTCCCAACCTTTGCAGCCTATGACCGTTGTTATGCTTCGACCATCAAAGGTCGGACGCACATTTTATCGTGATACGTATGTGGAAGGCAGTAAAGAAACCCCCGATTGTTACTCTAATGATAATATTACGCCCGCTGCCGATGCGAAACATAAGCAGTGTACGCGCTGTGATTTATGTCCACAAAATCTTCCCGGCTCTGGCATTAATGGTGAATCGAGGGCATGTCGTTATCGGCAATCTATTGCCGTTTGGACACCGGGAGAAAATGACAGTACGTGGGATACCATTTTTCAGGTGAATTTATCATCAACTGCTATCTTTGGGGAAAAACCGAATACCGATGGTTATATGGGACTGAATGCCCTCGTTAACTGGTTTAGAAAACAAAAATTAGATCCCTCGAAAGCCTGGATTCAGCTTTATGTCGATCCTTATTCAGAACATAAACGTATTTTGATGAAACCCAAAGGATACGTTGCTGATCCCGAAGAATACCAACAGGTACGAAAACTGATTGAATCTGACGAACTTGACCGCGTACTGCGGCTCGGTGTTTTGGATACAGAACAAGCAGAACAACTGAGTGCCGAGGGATTCGGACAAATGCCAGCCCATTTGCAAACACCAGCGGCCCATACGCCAGTACGCAATACCGAATCAGTTAATACGGGACAGGAGACTGTAGACCCCTTTACCGGTGAAATTATTTTCTATGACAATCCTATCACCGATAACATACCTACCTACTGGCGGCATACGGAGCTGGGCGCAATTGTTATGTTACAACCGGGGACAAACTTACCCGTTGAAACACCTGA
The DNA here is from genome assembly GCF_963876465.1 of Xenorhabdus sp. KK7.4. NCBI lineage: Bacteria > Pseudomonadati > Pseudomonadota > Gammaproteobacteria > Enterobacterales > Morganellaceae > Xenorhabdus > Xenorhabdus sp. KK7.4. The sequence goes on along the minus strand of NZ_CAWNQF010000071.1, from coordinate 56,867 downwards.
CATAGAAGAAGTTACGTTAGCTGATTATCAACAATATGAAGCACACTTAGCGGAAGAACGTCGTATTGCAGAGGAACGTCGTATCGCAGAAGAACAACGTTTGGCCGAAGAGCGTCGTCAGTCAGAAGCTCTGGCAAGACGGGCGGCGGAAGCCAATCGGCAAGAAAATGGCGCGGTCGCAGGCCGTACCCGTACCCGAACACCGGTGACAGACGGACAAAATACCTCAGACGATCATAAAAGTGGCGTCCGCACACGCAATCGAAGTGCCGTGAATACACTACAGAATACGTCAATAACACAAGATAATACTGTACGTACACGCAGTAGGCGTAACGAGGTAGCATCACAGGATACCGTTTCAAATCCAGAGCAGCCCACTCAGACACGTACCCGAAATACGCCTGCGGACTCCTCAGCTGTACTGGGGCGTCGTCGTCACGCCGCACCGACACAAACCAGTTCAACAGGAATAACACGGACGCGAGGTGCAACGGTGACATCCTCAGCAAAAGAACAGCGTTCTGCCGATGTGAATACGCCGACACAACAACGCGTCAGTCGCCGTGCTTCTGTCGTTGAAGCAACCGAAGCCGAAGAGACTTTCTCGAATGCCTCACCGAGCTTACGTGCCGCACAACAACAAGCTGCAGAAGCACCAGATGATGAACAACCCAAGACGCGAGGTAAAGGCAGCCTATTAACCCCTGAAATGGAGGCCGCTTTGAACGCAGCGTTGTTACAAAATAACGATTAATCGCATCAACGATGATCCAATCATGGCATTAAGGAGACGAGAATGTCAGAGGCTACGTTATCTGTGGAACTTACAGAACTTGCGGTAAAGTTGGGTATTAACAATAAAACGTTGGGTTATCTCTTACCCAATATGTCGGCGTCCCAGATTGGACGTCTTGTCAATGCGTCAGCGTATCAGGCTAAATATACCGATGAAGTCCGTTTAGCCATTATGGTATTAACGGAAATAGATGCCGTGGGCGCATTACCGTGCAGTCCTAAGACAGTCTATCCCAATATTCTTTTAGCCTTTGCTGAAAAAGTACAGACCGCATTGAAATACAAATACACGTTGGAAGAGCTGAAACATGACAGCACTTGGGCCAATGATCTCAGTGACGACGGTGAACTTCCCTTCGACGATTCAAAACGCGACTGGGATGTTATTGGATTAAAAAATATTCAATCATTGATTAAAAATAGTATTAACCTATAAGGCACCGTATGGACTTCTTAACGTCGGTTGTTCCTCCAGAGGGTGAAACGGTGCTTGTCACCATCAAAAAGAATCCTCGGACAGCGACAGGTAAAGAAGTTCGTAACTACTGGGTCAATATCCGCGATGGTAATGCTGCCAGATTTATTCAGCAGCATGAGTCAGGAGAGACGGACTTATACTTTGCCATGTCTTCCTTTAACACAAAAGGAACGGAATATGCTGGGCGTCGGGATGATCATGTACAGGAAGTGAAATCCCTATGGCTAGATATTGATGCAGGGAAAGAAAAATTCGAGAAACACCCAAAATGGGCCTACCCCAGCTTTGAAATGGCCTATACCGCGTTTTCCCAATGGCTCGTTGACGCGGATATGTGGCAACCGAATTATATTATTGCCAGTGGTGAAGGTTTACATATTTATTGGATACTGGATAAACCCGTGTCACCGGAACAATGGCGGGTACTTCATGGGGGTTTAGAACAACTCGTCCACACACACGGTTTAAAAATGGACGCAGGCGCAAGTATGCGCATCAGCGGTATTTTACGCGTTCCGGGGACACGACATACCAAAAGTGGTAATGCCGTTCGTATTATAGCCACTGAGTCCACACCCTATACTCTTGCCGAAATGCAGGAAGTATTACCTTATGTACAACCGCAATCGGATAGTCTGGGGGCGATGCCCGATTTTCTTCAAGATGAAAATGATTTTCAGGATGCGGTATGGGGGGTGCAAAAGAAATCATTTTCATTTGCTCAGATCATCGCACGATGTGATATAGGCAGTACAAACCCCAAACCAGGCGGCTGTGACCAACTCGCCTTATGTTATGAACAACAAAGTACCACCGACGAACCGACATGGCGGGGAGCTTTATCGATTGCGATAAATTGTTTTGATGGTGAGGAGTGGATACATAAAATCTCAGATCAGTATCCAACTTACTCCGTTACAGAAACGGAAGCTAAAGCACAATCCGTGATAGATAAACCTTACACCTGTGACATGTTCAGTCGTCTCAACCCGGATGTCTGTCGTGATTGCCCCCATTGGGGCAAAATTCGATCACCCATTGTACTTGGCAAAGTCATTGAAGAAGCCTCCGAAGAAGAATTAAAGTCCATTATTAACCATATTCCGCAAGCACGTCCGGTAACGATACAAGATGGCCAACTCCCCTCAATTACATTACTGAGCAAACAGGTCGCGGAGATAACGGAGCAACCGTTACCATTGCACCGTGATTATAAAATTGCGTCAAGTGCGATGGGGTCGGGGATCTGGAAACGGGCAAAAGAGGCCGATGGAAAAGAAATATTAATTTATAAATATCCGCTTTTGTTTCTTAACCGCGTTTATTCGCCACAGAATGGTGAGTCATTTGTGATGCAGGTGACGATGCCACATGATCCTGCAAGGGTATTTGAATTACCTGTATCCGAGTTACCCAAAGATCAGAGTTTACAGGGCTTATTAAGTAAACATGGTGTCACGGTCACCTCAAAAGGGCAATGGGGAAATCTTATGACCTTTTTACGTCGAACCGCAGAGCAGGCTGCCGATGTACGGGCCGCTGATAAGCAGCACCAACATTATGGCTGGACAGACGATATGTCTGCTTTTCTGTTGGGGAATACCGAGTTTCGTGTGGATGGTTCGGTACGACCAATGATACTGGCGAATAATGGGGGCAGTATGGATAAAGCCTTTCGTATGAGTGAGGATGCGTCTGTAGCCGGTTTTCGTAAAGCGATGGATTTAATTAATGTGCCAGATATGGAGCTGCCACAATTTTTAATGGGTGTGAGTTTTGCCGCCCCATTATTTAAATTAATGGGCGTCCAGGGCTGTCTTGTTCATAGTTATGCAACGAAATCCGGTGTTGGCAAAACAACGTCTGCCCGCCTGGCGGTATCTATTTGGGGACGTCACCAAGTAGATGGAGGCAGTGGTATTGAAGGTCTGACCCGTGACACGGCAGTTGCGCTCTATCGACGATTAGGTGAATTAAATGCCATCACCATGTTCATTGATGAAATCACCGAACGTCAGGGCAAAGAACTGACGGATTTTGTTTATTCCGTAACACAGGGGCGCGATAAAGACAGAGGATTACCCAATACGAATCGTTTGCAAGAAAATAATGGCTCCTGGACTATGGCGGTTTTGTCAACAGGAAACTTATCACTGACACAACAACTGGTAAATATGAATGCGCTGTCTGAGGCGTTAAATGCCCGTGTTATCGAACTCGACATGAGCAATCTACCAAGCCTTTGGGGACGCAACAACGAGAACAAAGACTTCGTTGAGCAAACATTTATGTTAGCCCGCACGATCCATTCTGGTGCTGTTGGAAGACTCTGGTTACGCAACCTCATGCGTAACATGGATCTGGTGAAAAAGCTCTGTGAAGACGTGAGTCGAGAATGTCAGGAATTTTTTGATTTTACACAAAAAGAACGTTACTGGACATGGACAGTCTCACTGGGAATTGCGGGATTAATTCTTGGTAAAGAATTGGGAGTATGGGATTTTGATGTGGCACGGGTCATGACTACCGTGAAAGAACAGTTAGAAAGAATACGTGTCAACGTCGAGCAGGATAAAGTCACCCCGACGAGTATCTTTGAACACTTTATTTCAGCCACATTTGAGAACCGTCTGGAAATCAGAGCAGCAAACACCCCCATTATGTCGAACCAGCTTCCCTCGAAAGAACTCGGTTTGCGTCAGGAAAATTACAGTCATAAATTATTTATTAATAAGGGTTTTGCACGACGTTGGTGTGAAAGTAATAACTATCCTTTTGACCTGTTTAAAGAGCACATGAAGCTATTGCGTGCACGAGATACCCGTAAGCATATGCTAGAAGGTGTCACCAGTATTCCGACAAAATCAAAAAGGCCCAATGTGTGGGAACTTGATCTGAGAGGAGAAACAAATGACTAAACCATCGACACGAAAAAAATCGGTGATCCCGTCTGCCGATAGCCTGCAGGATATCCCTATTGAGCCGAAGCAAAGCAAAGCTCCCAGAAATAAACAATCGTTTGTCGCACCGGATACATTGCAGAAGTCGGAACAGTTAGAAACACAAGCAGCCGTATTACGTTCTGCTACGGAAGATGTCGCCGTTGCCGTTAACTATCCGCCGTCATCCGTACCCGAAATACCGATAACACCATCGACGATGCCGGATGTGAGCATTCCACCCGAATCGTCGTTTAATACTCAGGTTATGACGCAATTGCTGACCGCATTAGCGCGACAGCAGCCATTAAAGACTCCACGTCTTGTGACGGCTGGGGTCGTGAATTATATGCACGTATTGAAAGATATTGATGCAGTTGAGTTTGACCAAAAACTCGATGATCTCTATGCCATGTTACAGTCCCGTGCGGTAGCCAGAAGTGAAAATGCCAAACGACTGCAGAATATGACGTTAGCCATGCACATTTACCAGGAATTCACTGAGCTATGGCTCAATGCATAATGATTAATTGATGCGACTTCTCACCGCTTGCGGTGAGGAGCAGCAGATAAAAAAAGAGAAATTACAATGAGTGTTGTGATCTACGATGCCTTAGAAAATTGTTTGTATGCAGATTCTCTTTGTGTTGATAACTATCATCGCATGACGATTCAAAAAATTTTCACTTACAATCTGAATGGTACAAAAGACACTTTCCCCAATGCGAGTGAAATGTCATTTCATGAACGTGGGTTGGCGGGTTTTGTTGGTGATCCGTCAATCGGGTATGCCCTTATTCATGCCTATATGTGTGGTGGAATGAATTTTTGTGAACAATCCCGCAAAGAATTGCTGGCACATTTACGAGATGTTGATGATGCAGATACAGGAAATATATTAATTATTCCTGAAAAACAAAATTATCTGTGGCTGACGTCAGGACTTTCTGTTCCTTTTTTCCCAGTGCCAAAACAACGGATTGTGATTGGTGATGCTCAAATAACATCACGTGTATACAGCAACCTTGATCATGGTATGTCCCCCAAAGAAGCCATCGAAGATGTCTGTCAGGTCAGTGGAAAATTTGATGCAGCACATTTGGTTTCTGGGCCGGTGATTCATGTGACAACCTCTTCACAGAACACGGAGCTATTTATCAATTTAAACGATATAATTAGATGAATAATACAAAATTATTAATTTAAATGGCATAAAATAGAATTAATTTCATTAAACAAATAATAAACACCTTTAATTCTTTTCAAATTAACTCCCTGAATACACTATATTTATCTATTTAACATAGAAGCCTTACTTATGCCCTGTAAAAAAAGGATAACACTATGAAAAATAGATTTATTAAGGGGAGTGCCCTTATTATTCTGGCGCTTATTCTTGCAAGTATGATGATTTATATGAGTGTATCCCATGCAGAAACGTTAAGTAAGAAACAACTCATTCAGGAAGTCATTAAAGAAACAAAAGCGACTATCGCTGCGTTAAATCAGAACCTTCCTAAACGGATTGATAACTATACGATAATGGAAAAAATAAAACCCAATGATAATGGGTTCATTTATACCTACACAGTGTCAGTGCCTATTACAAAAGAAATGGAAAAAGAACTCCATTCCAATGTGCTTCATATGGTTAAGTCAAACTGGTGTGCGCAAACCTGGTTTAACAATTCGATTTATCAGCCAATCGTTTCTTTCATTTATAATGGAACAAAAAATACACAATCAACCTTTATCATTAACAAATATGACTGTAATTAAAAGACTTTGTTTTTTTAATGGAAGTAGGAGGTGTATATGAACAACGAATTTTCAGAAATATTGGGGTACGTTTTAGGTGGTATTTTTTTTATTGGGTGGTTAACAGCTATAATATTCGATGCTTTGCATAAAGAAATTACGTTGATGATCTCTGATATAGTTATGTTTCCTTTTGGGATTATTAGAGGTATTGGAATGTGGTTTGGAATAAATTGACCATAAGCCCTCTGATAAGGAGAGATCCCCCTCACGTGCAGAGCTGTGAGCGAAGCGAACCTATGGCACGGAACGTGCTTGTACTCGATAGTGTTGCGTCTGAGATGATGACTTGACCGCGTTGGTTTTGAGATTATATCGTAGTAATATCTTGTTGTTGTATGGTTTTTTTTCTGAGTGGCGCGGCGTTAGCCGCTGCAAGCGAAGTCCTTTCTTCTTTTTTCTTTTTGTTTCCTTTTGTATCAATTGTCACTGTTTTTCCTTTGAACGTAGTGAAAAGGACTAACATCTTGCGTTGTGGCCTTTATTTAGAGGCCCAACGCAATGTGATTCCTTATTTATAAGGCTTTTTTGTTCAGAAATAACTTTCGAAATTAATTATATTCATGGGTCATTGTTCGAAATTAAATGAGGATTTATTATCCAATCGGCGAGTGTTAAGACAGATGATCTCTTTTAAGAGAAAAAAATGACATAATCGTTGGAAACACTGATGATTCATCTGAACAAAAAATAAGCCATTTTCGAGTAAAATCAACGGAAAAACCGCGCCTGTGCACGGTTTCATTTGATATGACGATTAAACCATCGATTAGGTGAGTATGACCCCTTCCTGTTCAAGCAAGAGACGATAAAACTGGTCTGAATTTTCCGCTAAATGCGGATGCTGTGCCTTTAACTTGTTCAGGGCAATATGAACCGCCACTGGTGTTGTTGTATATTGCCACTTAACATACAAATCCCAGTATGGTCGAGAGGTTTTATTTTTTTTCTGCAAGCGTGAGAGCGCCTGCTGAGTGCCATTCAGTTCCGCTTCCAGATTCTCTGATTTAGGCTTATCCAAACCGTCAATTGTCTCTTCAATATGTTTGATGGCTTTCGCTTTTTCTTCCAGTAAATCAGGTGCAACAACAGAGCGTTTTATGTTTTTCAGTAGCTTACACAAGGCGTGTTTATTTCTGATATCAATTCCCAATCTTTCCATGCGTAATAAATGGCGCTGGTATTTTTTATTCAGATTTTCAAGCTGACCACTGTCAACGGCCCAGTTCTGAAAAGCGATCAGACTTTGCCGTATCTCCTCACGGGGAATGCCTTTAGAGATGAAAAAATCCGGTGTCAGCCAGATACGTACAGGTTTATTTTGTCCAGCGTCACGATCTTTATCCCGATGAACCACAAGATGCTTCATTTGTTCAAAGACAGAGAGTGCATGTAAAGCAATATCATATGCTTTACGCCCGTTCTCATATTGATGCAGTACTCCCATTGTACTGGCAATAAATTCAAAGGGCACCATGACTTCAAACAGATAATCATGGCCCGGAAAAAAATCGGCATGAGCGACTAATGCCAGTGCGAGCGAGGTCATGGCCTCACGGCTTTCCGTGCGGGCACGCACACGCATCGGCTTACGGGTATAATGGATATTATTTCGTTCAGAATAGGGAATGTATCCCTTTTGTCGCAGGGTGATTAGGTCACTATCCCGCCACCAGTCGTGGCTTTTCAGCGTACGAGCGAGACGCGCAGGCGTTCCCCTCGGAACCTGAATATTTTGATTCGGTGTATTACGCCGGTGGATTTTGGACTGCCCTTTTCGCAGGGCATTGGACTCGCCACGCCGGGTACGAATAGGGTAATCAGAAGCTGATAGGGTGTGTTGAACTTTATACACAACCCCTGCACTTATGGCGGGGATCAAAAAGTTGCAATAGAAGTCTCATCGTTCTATACTCCTACACAGAAACCACAAACGATTTCTGCTCTATGATACCCCGTAATTCTGCTTCCTCCGCCAAGATGACTCAGATTATGGGGTTTCTGCTTTTTAGCAATCAGTTAATTGGATTTCCTGATTGTATTTAGTCACCTTTCGGCGTGACTGACCAGAAATTCTGATTTAAAAACACACATTAATGTCTATTAACTTTAGCACTCTAACGCTCAAGGATCAATTTATCCTCATTAGGGGGTGCCAATTTTGTAAACTTTGCGACATCTACGCATTATCCCTGTTTTTAAACGCATTCAAGACCCGATAAATGGTTGCTTCACCGAGTTTAAAATCCTTTGCTAACGTCCCTATTGTGGCCCCAGCCTGACGGCGCATATAAATGTCGTTTCGCATGGTATCATTTAATTTTGCGGGACGCCCGAATTTAACACCTTTTTCTATCGCTTTGGCAATCCCTTCTGCCTGACGTTCGCTGCGTAAGTCATTTTCAAACTCCGCAATAGACGCCAACATATTGAACATCAAACGCCCTGACGAAGTTCGGGTATCAATATTTTGATCCAGAACAACGAGGTCAATATCTTCTTCCTGAAAGCGGGTAGCAATTTGTGACAAGTGCGTCACAGAACGGGCGAGACGGTCTAGCTTTGTCACAACCAACGTATCCCCGTCACGTAAATAATTCATACATGCCTGGAACTGTGGTCTGTGCGCTGTCCGACCACTCCGTTTTTCCTGATAAATTCGTTTGCAGTCAGCCTGAGTTAATTTTTCAAGTTGAATATCTAAACTTTGGCCTGTTGAGCTGACCCGTGCATAACCTATCTTTGCCATAATTTATCATCGCTCTAAAGACATTTGATTATTTATCATAGTCTTTTTGCGACCATATTTCATGGGCTATTAAAAATAATTTGCACTTTTTGATAGACTGTTGAACATCAAGTAATACATTCAAAATCCCCTTCTTCTTATCATATCGTGATTAAGAAGGACAACATCTACTCAACAAACGATGAACCACAAAGACAGAACGTGTCGAAGCGGATAAAAACGTTGAGTACCGTTGATTATCTTCGGAATTTTAATTTAATGTGTTTTCCCTGGCTAAATAAAAACAGTAATACTTGAAAATAAAAGAGATAAAATTGTGATAATTATAAAAATATGTTTTCCTACATATGTGTTAATGTTAAGTATTATTACTCAGTCTTACAGAGTAAAAATTACTCATATTACGTATAAAAAATATATTTATGAGGGCATCTGCAAAATCCTCTACAAAATAGATCATTAAAGATGATGCAGTTTGTGTTACAGTCAAAGTGATTATAAAAAACACTTATACTATGTTTATCAATTTCGGGAAGAAAGTTGACTCTCGTAACCACAATATTGGAGAAAAATGATATATAACACTTTATAGTTAATAGGGGGTTTGGACAGGTGAATTATTAGAGAATAAAGTTCACGATGTCCAAATAAATTGATTTATTCAGGAAGAAATTTTCTGTATTTATTAAAATACAGTATATCAATTTGCCATTCATGAAAATGTAAAATTAATTTTTCTTATACCCTGAGTCTTATCCTTTTCATGATCGGATATATTTTTTGGATATATGTAAATGGCTATTTTTCTAACGTGAAAGACATTGACCCTCTGAAAAAACTTTCGGGTATGTAGTTAGCTATATTATGTTCATAACAATAATCAACTAAATCTCTCTTACATTTTATCCCTGTTTTTTGATATATATTTTGAATATGATTGGCGATGGTTCTTTGGGATAAAAATAACCTCTCAGCAATTTCTTTAGTCGGAAGCCCCTGCAGAATATAAAACACTATTTCCCACTCTCTTTTACTAAAAAATTCTGAGGGTGGTGTAAAAACTAATGAGGTTTGCACATTTATTTTGTCTAGCCTTTCGAGTGTTATCGTATCTACAGGTCTGCCATGAAAGATGGTTCCTCGGCATACCCCATTTTCATCCATTAATGGATACTTATCACAATACCACGGCTGAAGGTAGGGAAGGTTGTTAAAAGAATGAATTTCAATAGAGGTCACTCTATCTGCTAATGTTTCAACTCGTCTGTCCTGTCTTTGAAATTCATCCTGAAAATTTGACGTGCATGATGGAATTTCACCATCAAAACGACCTTCTATATTATATCCTTTAGGTAGACAAAGTAAGTCATTATGTCTTTTATTGGCATAGATAAATCGTGAAGTGTGATCTTTCGCACCCCAGGCATCATTACTATTTTCCCAAAATTTAATTAACGGCATAATTAAACTTTCTATTGATCTATTCATACGTTACCTTTTGCATATCTTCCTAATTAACAATTTATTCTCATGTTTATAATTTATATTAGAAACAATATTCACTCTCTTTGTAGCTTTACGTTATCAGATTAAATGTTTAATTGAAAACACTCAATATTAAAATAAATAAGAGGTGACGGATTAATTATGTTATTTTTTAATCTGAATGAGATGTAATTTTTGATGACTAACAGTTCGATTATAGGCTAAAGAGAAAATGGTTATCGCAGTTCACTTTAATAGTCTTGAAAGATGATGGGATGTCAATTCACAATATAATGAAGACCTTCAAGGATAATCGCGCCCCACACGACACCTCGCCAAAAGGCACAACACGGACAGGTATAGGCAGAACCGACGAAAAACGAATACACATATCCGAGCGGTGAATGCCATCCACACAAGACGCGTTTCAGCAAAGGAATTTTAGTGTTCATTAACGATATCCTGCAGTTCAATCAATGCCTTGCCATAAATAAGACTGCTCTCGTCATCATACTGACGCATCAATTCCTGATAATGCGCAATCGCCGCTTCATCACCGTCATAAAAGGCTTTGTCCAATGCGCCATTCAGTTGTGATCGTGTCAGGCCCTCAACGCGCAGATTACGCATTGCCTTTGCCCGCTGGTTTTCAATCTTAGCAACCGGATCGTTTTTCATCAGGACATTATATGAACCATCATCATTCAGATTGTTAAGACGGCCTGCCGCAGTAGCCTGAGTAATTAACTCACGATATTTTTGTGTGACAGCATAGTTATTCGTTTTGTACCGATAAGCACTCGTCGCCGTCTGCAGGATAGCATTATCCCCCCACCCAACAGGCCGAAGGGGGGGCGTCGTGGTATTACGTACCATGTTATAGACACCACCGAACAATGATGAGAGCAACGCATCCGTTCTGGCCGGGGAAATATCGACCATACCATTCGATTTTTCATAGAAGAAACGAGTCATGTCTTTAAGAAACTCAGGTGTGGTCGTCTTGCCACGTTCAACGTTTGCCGGAGTCGTGATCTGTTTGCCGCTCCAGTCTACCGGATACTTATTATCGACTTCTTGCCCGAACTCGTTCACACCCATTCCTATCGTGATAAGCGGCTGGGCGGCTGTCGGTAGCATCATTCGCGTGACAGTGTAACTATCTGCATCACCGGCAGGCTGAACGGGCACAAAGGTTTCTGCTGCAGAACGAAGGAGTGACCCTACGGCTTCTCCCATGTCTATTTTTCCGTGTCCTAATAAAACGAGGTTCTGTATCGAAAGCATAAAAGGACGTACTTCATAAGGCATTTCACCACAGATATCCCCGAAACAGATAGACTTCTTGCGCGACTGACTACGGGCGAACTTTGAGCCGCCATCCGTATCTTCATCATCGGGATCATCAAGCGCCGATTGTGTTGCAGCGGCAGCCAGAATGCCTAATCCCATGAGACCGAAGCGACCCACTTGTGTAGACATAATACTGGATATTAACGGCAACGATTGCATTCCTGCATTCCAGAAAGCAAAAAATGCGGGTAAGATTTTACCTGAACCGTGTCGGGTAAAGTTACCCGCCAGATCACGGGAACCTTTGGCCGCTTGTGTAATCAAGTCCTGATTATTTGCAGCCCACTCATCCAGTTCTTTCTGTGTCATGTTCCGAAGATCACGACCAGACTTATATTCCAGAAAATTTAAAAACGCAGAATAACGAAAGACTTCATCACTGGCATGAACAGCACGAATAAAACGATAGTGCATATTTACGGCTGCACTTCCTAATCCCGGAATGCCTTGTTGTTGGAGAATATCTATGGGGTTAGTTGCCGTCTCCGCATTGAGACGTCGGCTAACTGCATCCAAACCATAATAAGCTCCTGCATTATTGCCAGCACCGACCTTTGCAAAGAGCTTTCGCATTGGGTTATCGGTTTTCATGGTGACGCGATCCCGCATAATTTCAGGTAATAACCGAACAACATCGACAAGTGATTTTGTTGCGAGAGTATAATGGTCACTGGCAGACATATTTCGGTCAAAGGCCCCGGAGAAATTCAGCAACGTTAGCACCGTGTTCCATACTGGTGTTTTTAATAAAAACGACGGACTGTAGGTTGTCATATTCGATGCTATGTAACCTGTTGTGGTACGAAGCATTGTCAATAAAGGTGCCATCTCCGGTTTCTGAATTGCCCGCAGCAAATCTTTACCAAAGCGGGTTTGGGTATCGACGACAATTTTGGCTTTCTTGTCACCTAAAAATACCCACACGCCATTTTTATCATTCCATTTCTGGTTTGCCACCGCAATCACATTACCCGCATCATCACGTTCCAGCTTATGGGTTTCCAGTTTAAACAGATCGGCCATACCAAGACTGTTCACCATTTCGTAGAGTGCCCGCAACGCATTATTGCGGGCAACGTTGGCATAACGAATTTGCATTTGATGCAGCATATTCGCCACCGGATCGGCGGCTTTGGTATAGCGTCCTTGAAAGGCTTTATGAATTGATGGACGTTTTTCTCCGGTAGATAACAAGGGGACATAATTATAGGCTTGTTTCATACGGTAATAACTTTCCGTCGAAATCAATCCCGATTTACGTTCCTCATCCAGTAGCATCTGATTAATGTCCCGCATGGGTTTAAGAATGGACTCGATTTGTGCCTGTTTGTCTTCGGGCAACGTGGACAGAAATTCATACGCACCTTCAAGCCCTGAATGTGTTTTCCCCTTGTTATCTGTCCAATGAAATGCCGTGGGATTTTCATGAATACGGGTAGGTACGCCCATTAAGACCAGTTCCTTTTTTATCTGATCCATTTCAATGGCCCGTTGTGCATAAGCATAGTCATGGAAAACATGATACGGAATACCAATAGCCCGCAGACCCTCAATGATACTTTGCTCAATCGTATTCAGTTCGGCACCTGGCCGCCCTGTCACCGCACGCGCACGGGCCATTCCCTCAGTCAGTTTTTCATACAAATTAAGCGGCTTTCCATCGGTTCCCCGGTATCCGAGTCTATCTGCAATTCTATCTATTGCTTTCGTCGGACTGAAAACATCTACGTTGGTCGCCCAAAAATGACTCCACAGACTGGACAGCTGAGTAGTGACTTCTTTGGCTATGGTTTGCGCCGTTTCATTACGTTTGCCGATAGAGTCCAGAATCTTATCGCTCATATCCACAAACGCTTGACCATAGAGATCCGACTGACGAATTTCACCCACAAGCGGCGCGGTGGGGTTTTCACTGATGTCGCCTAAGCGTGCGCCATAATTATCCGCCGCCCATTCTGACGCTTCATTCGCGGTATCAACAATATGCTCACGAAACGGCACATTTTCACCGTCAATTGTGACCTTATAGCGCCCACTGGGTAACATATCGATACGCCCTATGTATTGCCAGTCTCCCGAATTTTCGAGCGGTATCCGCAAAATACCCGAATTAAAGTTCTTATTGCCCGCAATACCAAAATTCTTAAATTCGCCGGCAAGTTGTCCCGATACAGGCATAATATCGGCCCCAACAATCAAACGGGTGAGACCAATAATATCGGACAGATTATCGAATTCTTTGGGTTTTAAACCTAAAAACCGGCGCACGGCATCAACCAATGAACCAAAGGCTTTGCGAAATTTCGGAATGGCGTGTGTGGCAAGTGGATTGGTTCGCAAATAAGCCTGCAGTTGGGGATTGGAAAAGGCTTCGGAAATAAACTCATCAATCGATCTTTGTGCATACTGCAAACCATCGGGTAAATTCCGTTTCTTCGCAAATTCACTGTACATCATGATGAGGTTCGAACGCGCTTTCACTTGTTCAGCACTGAGTTCGAGTATGCGCTTTTCATCATTTAAAACCTGATAGAGTGCATGATGGGTCGCTTCGTGGATCAGATAATAAGGTTGGTCAGCAACCTTATCCCGAATGTAGATGGTTGCATTAACAGGATCATAGGTCGCGTTGACTTCCGCATTACGGACAACAATAGGTTCTGCTGTCAGTTCAATATTCACCGGATACGTTTTGCGTGCGGCTTTCAGCATATTCATCAGCTGCTGTACAATCGGGCTGGTATGCCCGTTGATTTTGACTGCTTCCAGTGCGCCGAGAATATCGCCCATTTTCAGTCGAGTCAGCATGTCAATATTCGGCTGACTTAAGTATGACCCGACTTTAATCTCCCCCGCCGGTAAAGATCTCCCCAATGCTTCGGCCTTAAGCACCTTTTCTGCCAGACGCATTCCGGCCTGATAGGCTTTCGGGTGCACTGTTTCATAGGCCGCTAAGATATCATTGAGAATAGCCCGATTACGATATAGTACACCCGAAGTCATACCCTCGGCTTTCGCCTTGCGTTCGGCCAACAAAGCTACCATACCGGCGGCATCATTCACAGCTGGCAACGCCAGTCGTGTATCACGGTCATTGACCAATGCCCCCACATTTAACGGATCACGAGCATCAGGATGCTTACGCAAGGTTTCCGCAAAAAGCTGTACTCGTTGAGATAAGGCCGTCGTCGCTGTATGCGTTGCATCGGGACGCGCTGATGATATTAAGGGATTTTGCCTTCGCGCCTGACGAATGAGATTATTGGCAGCGGCGGCAGATTGTTCCTCTGCAAGTCCACGCCTAATTTGGCGTTTGCGCTGGTTCAGCCGTATTTTCGGTGTCTGCGCAAGCAATTCATCCGTATTAATGAGTGCGTCTTCCTCACGTTGTAAGTGTGCTTCTGTCCGGCGCAGATGATTGTAGCTCTGACTTTCACGTGGCCCTAAATCTTCCGGCGTTCGCATGGCCTCCAGATGCGCGAATACCTCGTCTTGCCTGTCCCGTAAATTACGCACATCCTGTAACTGCGCAGCCCGTGCTTCCTGACTGGCCTCCTGCAAACGTTGTTCGTAAGCGGGCAAAAAACTCGCCAATTCCAGCGACGGACTTTTTTTCTCCCCGGTTGCTTTCTCGTATGCCTGTGCCAGATATTCATTGGCGTTTGTCCGCAACTGAGTGACCCGTTTTTGTGCTTTAATGGTATTGACCGTTTCGGGCATCACAGCAATCTGCTGGTCAATAGCATCAGCAAGAAGGGTTTGTTCTGCAGCCAGACGTGCAAGTTTGTCACTGTCTGCTTTTGCCAGTTCAGCTGCGGTTACTTTTTGTCGTGCTAGAGTCGCAAGTTCTATATCACGGAGCACTTTGGCTTGTGTCTGCGCCTCTTCCTGACGTAAATGATCGGTCAAACCCAACGCGGGATCATCTACGGGCATCACCGCAAGCATTTTCTGTAATGCGGTATTGGCCGCAATTCGTTCAGTACGGATTTGTGCCAATTTTTCATCCAGTTCTTGGATGCGTTCTGCGTCTTGCTCTGTGCGTAAGCGAGTCAATAATGCTTCTTCTGCAGCGCGTTTAATGCGGTCTGTCTGCTCTAGATGATACAGGGTATTTGCCCGTTCTTCGGGTGATCGGTTCTTAGCCCAGTCAATAAAACTGCCATCATATTCCGCCATTGTTAATGGTGTCGTCCGTTGTCCTTTATCTTCCAATAACAATTGAGGCGGCACTAACTCCATTACGGGTGCGGTTTCATTTGGCTTCTTTCGTAATGGATCATTATCGATAGCAAAAATTTTATGATAGCGTTCCAGATATGCTGGGTGCATATCCAATGACTGATTACCAAATTCTTTTTGCAGGATAACCGCATCATCATCGGCGGTCGGGCCATACTGTTCTTTATCCGCAATCGGATTATTGTCTATCAAATGACGATAGCGTTCTTCCAGACTGGCACGTTCAGCGGCCTGCTGTTCTTTTTTCGCTTTACGAAACAGACGTGATCCGCTGGCATCCATTGCCGCAAGACGTTCCTGCAAGTTCGCTTCCAGTAACCCATTCAATGCCTGTTCCTGCTGAGCAATATCTTTTCTTCCCGCCTCATCTGCCAACGGCCACGCTTCTGCCAGTTGGGCTTTCGATTCCGTCGCATTATTAAAGACCGTTTCATCCCGTGCGATCCGTCCCAGATTGGCGTTCTGTTGACGGGCATGGAGTGCTCCTGGAATACCACCGGTAAAGGGTGCATAGACACCTGCCGAGGCCATTGCCTGAGTGACTTTTTCCCAGTCCACCAGGTTGACATTAAACTGTCCGTTTTTATCAAATCCCATTGAGAGTGCCGCATCTAAACCTGACGACGGCATATTACTAGCTGCATCAACCACCGCTGACCCAAAATAGGATTTTAAGATACCTTTCGCCCCCTTGAGATCGGCGGCTTTTCCAAACCGTAATAGTAAATTCTCAGGGTTAATCCCGTAGGTATAACCAAATTTAGACAACGCGGCATCCACCAAACCTTTACCAAAGACTGCTGCACGTTGCTCTGCAGAAAGTTTATAATCGTTCTTTTCTCCCATATTTTGTGCTGTATGACCTGCACCCAATAAGGCATCTGCCGCCACCTGTGAACGTAACATCATTTTGGCGCGTTGCTTTAGCGTCTGTTCAACAGCTTCTTTTCCTAACAGTTTTGCACCACCTTTAGCGCCTGCCCGTAACAGAAAACCACCGCCTAATGAGGGTAAGATCAGAATGGCGGCATCTTCTCCCAATCCCGTAGGATTGCTTGCCATATGGGCTACCGCTTCTGCGTAACGACCTTGTTCAAGCAGTTCATCACGTCGTTTCACATAATTTCGACGAGACGGTGTTTCGGTCTTTTCACGCGTATCTTTGTCAAACTCATGCACACTTTCCGCTATCTCTGATGATAAGGTTGACGGAGCGAGTGCATTTAATAATCCCGCACCAGCATCTGCTGTACCGGTAATGGCTTGTGCAATTGTTGAGCCTACACCCTGCCAGAATCCCGATACGAGTTTACTGTTTTTAATCTTATCGTTATTGACGGTAAAAAGTGCCCCATTAATTTTACTCGCAGGTTGTGCTAACTGTGCTTCGGTAAACCGTCCAGGGAAACGTTCGTTCACTTCCTTATAAAGACTGTCCAACATCTCACGCTGCGTTTCCTGCGATTTATCCCCAAATTTTTTTGCCCGTAAATAGCCCGTCACATTGACGAAGTTATCAGTCGGAAAAAGATTTGGATCATTCGTATAATCCGGCTTTGGTAAAGGACTCGTCTGCGTATTACCGAGACCGTTTTCCTGAGCCAAAAGCGTTGCTACCAACGCATTATTTTCTTCACTGAGCTGTCGGGCCAATGGATTGGTAATCGTCTGAGAAGATTGCATCGCAAGTGCATTGCGCTTAATGAGGCCAATATTCCCACTACCATTGACTAAAGGAACTTTTAATGGATTTATTGCCATCACGTTACCCCTTGCAATAAGCGATCAATCTCTGCTGCCGTCGCTGGACGTGTGCCAAAAAGTCCCGCTAAAGGCACGGGGGGCTGGCCGTTATCATCATCAGAACTGGCAATACGCTGTACTCCCGATGTCATCCCCTCGGTGCTTCCATCGGCTTGCATGAAGGGCGATGTGTCTTGTGGTAACTCATACCCTACACCGAGCATTTTTGACATATCACCCAAACCAGAAAATTCTAAGTCTAATCCGCTTTGCGCGGTCGTTGGTTGTGTCGTTGATAGACCATACTGTTGCAGCGTTCGCGTAATCGCCGGTGAATAGTTCACCAGTCCCAGATTCGGATTTGTGGGTGTTCCCATAAACTGTCTGATCCGATCCACATAATTGCGCGTGATTTGGGGCAGACTGGCAAATGAACGCTGACCACTCATCAATTGCCTAAGTCGCCCATCTCCCGCATTATAGCCCACGGGAATTAAATCCCACGGTACACCACGACGTCGGGCATCCTGTATATATTCCGCAATTCCATTAATCGACTGTTGTGCATCAAGGGGATCACTAATGTTATAGACTTTACGGTAAGCGGGTGTTAATTGCGCAATGCCCAGCTCTCCGGCTGCGCCCGGCGTGTCGAGGCCCTTAGCTAGCCCCCACCTCGATTCCACACCCAAAATACCTTGAATTAACTTAGCCGCCTGGGGTTCCAGACCATACTGCTGTACCGCTTGATGAACTTTAGGTGCATAATATTCCATACGTGAAACGTATTGTGGATTATTTTTCCAGTACCCATCGGTAAAAGCCATCAGCTCCCCCTTAACCAAGTCCGACCTTATTGGGATCAGGATTTCCCAGCCCGTAATCACTCTGTAGTTTTTCTAAGAGTTGTTGTTGCATTTCTGAGGGTAATTGTTCAAAAGGCACTTGCGGAAGTTTTATGGACTGTGACTTGCCGCCCCGATTTAATTCCAGTTGGGCTTTATTGATATCCGTTAGCATCTTCATTATTTTGAGTTGATGCAACGGATCGTTCGCCAGCGCCGGATTGCCTGCCGTTTTCGCCATCAACGCATCTAATTGCGCCATTTGTTGTGTATAGGTCATATCCTGCTTATACGCGGCATCAGCTCCAATACTTGTAGCCGTCAACATAGGCGGCATATTGGCCGATATTTTCGCGGCGACAACGGAACCATTCGGTAATCGGATAAGGGTATTCCCATCCGTGCCATGTCCATAGGCTTGCGGTGTGGTGGCAAGTAAGCCGTGATTGACCACTCCCGCATTCGAATCAAGATAAAGCTGGCCGTTAATCTGGTTATTACCCAGCACACTGGCTTGCATCGTAGGATTGGCTAATACGCGATCAAACACCCCATACGCATTCTTAGACGCCTCAGTCGCAGCCAAGTTTGCATCTGCTCTCGCCAAATACGGATTCTGCGTTTTTCCTAATGTTTCTCCATACTGCTGTTGCCAATAAGGCGACTCCTGCATCCCTCTGGCTTTTAACAGGTCTTCTTGCTGCACCAATTGTGCTGGCGTTGTTCCCATCAGATTAGCGTAACTTTCTAAGCCACCAATACTGTCTTTTGGCATCCCATAAATGCCGTTTTCCGTCATATAAACGGGGTGTCCCCCATAATTCGTTGTCGGGTTATAGTTGACTGTTGTCGGAGCACGTATGCCTAATGCATCTGCCATGTGCTCCGCACTCAGCTGACGTCCCGGAGCTGTCCCCGCTTTTCGGGATAATGGTGTATTAATACCCGGATATTCCCGCTGCGGTACAAGTTGTGACGATCCTTGCGTGGTCGGCAGCGGGGTATTGATACCTGGAAGAACCGGAGATTCCCGTGTGACTGAGGACGGGGGTAACGGTATACCATGTTTCTGAATAATGGGGTCTAACAATCGACTCAGGGCTTGCGTATCTGTAGGTGAGGGGAGGCTGGAAACGGCAGCGGTATCTGTGAACCCATGACGCTGCAAAGCGTTTCCCAGCGCAGTTAAACCCTGTCCCAAAAGGCTATCTTTAAACGGTTTATGATTATCGGGCAGTTGGGACTGACCTACCATATACTGCGCATAACCTTTATTTTCAAAGTACGGTCTTTTCGGGTCATAGACAAAGCCCATTGTCTTTGCTTGATCAAACAACGTTTGATCTTGAGGACTGATATAAGGCGCAATGGGTGTCGTGTTTGCCATACATCCCCCTAGCGTAATTGCTTGTTACCAAAATATGATTGGAATTGATGCGACATACCCAATGACGGTTCCTGATACGTGCCGAGCAAACCGGGAATTGCGCCTCCGTAGGCGGGGTCATTATTCTGACTCGCAGGTTGTTGTCGCATTTGTAGGCCCATCGGCTGATCGGACTGCGTAAGTTGCCTGTGCAATTCCAGGTATTGCCGTTGAAGTTCTGGGTCATTCCACGGCCCTGGATCTGCTGACATGCCGTCTCGTTGAATTAGCGTACTCAGGCCGCTTAAGTAACGACCTTGCTGAAATTTATTACCCGCATAATCGGCTTCAAAACCCGCTCTTTGACTGCTCAAACGCATGGGATCAAGATACACATTATTCTGGTAACGACGAAAACCATCAGCTAGATTAAGGCCAACCCCTAATGCGTTCGCCAGTCCCGCCCCCATGCCCAGAGAACCAAAGCCTCCCAGTGAACCACCCCAGCTATCGTCTCTTGGCACAAACCCGTAAGCCATATTAACCCCCTAATATTTGCGCAACTCCATCAAACTGATCACTCTGGAATGCGGTTGATGTCGTATCATCGAGTACCCCATTTTTCACGGTCTCCTGCATGGTCTGTATCAACGTATCTACCGGCGACGTTTCTTCCACATCAGTCTTGGATTGCCGCAATAAATACGCGGTCATACGTGGGCTACGGGTATACGTCACTATGGGGATCTCCCCAAAACGTCGATGCATTTTATTCATACGGTGTCCTCTTTCGTTGAAAGGGATAATGACTCCCCGCCATCATCACAAGCCGACGAACCACAAAAACCAAAGAGCATCGGTAAAACGACCCCTAGTGCTGTGGCTAACATTTGCATGTCCCCCATATCCGCTTTTGCCGTGGCACGTAAGGACTGCGCAAGAAAACCATAGTTCTGGCCTGCACCGGCTAAATAGTCCGCAGAAAGCTGTTTGCGGTTCATGACATCACGCTCGAAAATCGTCGTAGTGCGTTCCAGTACTTCAAATGTACGATCAAAGGCTTTCGTCCGTTCTTCTTCAAATGCCTGTGTCGTTGCCAGTGTTGTCGCTATGATTTCTGCACGTTTAATTCCGGCCCATACATCACAGTTCAGACCGTAATGATAACGATCAGCCGTTTGTTGGGCCTCCATATACGTTTTGTTCGCCAATATTTTTGCATTAGCTCGCGCACGGCGCAGAATGCCCTCATAATCCGCTTGGTATCCACACAACGCAAAGGCACATAACGCATCATGTAACTTATCGTCACACGGTCGCAATTTATCCGCCCAGGTATTCAGGTCATATCCTTTATCGCGGAAAAATTTCGTTAAATCCTCCCAATTATTTTCCGCATCTTTTGCTTTGCTAATCAGATCCTTGTTCGTCAGCATTCCCGTCAACGTACCCACGAGCGAACCTATCGCCATCCACTTTCCATCATCGCGGCGAGGGGGACGAGGAACCTGAATAATCGTATTGGTTGAGTTAGCTGTATTATTCGTACCATCAACCGTATTTTTATCTACCGTGACCTGTTGTACAGACTCCGCTTTCTTGCCCGGATCGGATGCCATAATGCCCCCTAAAGTTCGGTCATGTTTGCCGCTAACGCCAGTTCTGATACAACCGCTGTCGATTTCACTTCAATCTGCCAACGACGTACTAATCCCTGTCCATTAATTCTAAAGGGCTTATCGCTCCAAACAGGACGATCTATTCTTATCCGTTCATTTCCCTGTAGAGTTAACGCCACTTTGGGTGCAACAATATACGGGATCGCCGCAGAAGCATCAGGGTACTTCTGCAGAAACTCGCCCGTATCGGCAGGCGTCAACAAACGTTTATATTCTCGCCAAACCAATGTCACCCAATCCATACAGTCATGTGGGATATCTTCGGCATCACTGTGAACGACGCCGACACCTATTGATTCAGGATTTTTTGCTGAGAGAATGGCCGATTTCCAGGTTGCCTGCATGGCATAATCATTCTGTTCCCAGTCAAACACCATTGAACCTAATGCCACGGCCATACTCGTTTCATCGCCAAAATATAATGCATGTACCCGATAACTGAGATACACCAAATCTTTTTCTGCATATGCCTGATCATTCGTTCGCATGGGGAACATAATTGACTGACTCTGCACCTGATCCGTAAACGCAAAAATACGTTGGTCATAAAAACCCAGTACGTAATTCTGTGGTGACATTCTGAGCCACCATTCTTTATCCATCCAGTTTGCGGTTAACAAACCAACACCGGCACCGGTGACAACCGCGATTCCCTCTTCACTGCAATAATAGACGGACTCCCCCACGCACATCACACCTTTCACACTCAGACAGGGCATTCGCCGATTAATACGGGTGATCGTTAGTTTATCGGGTAATTCCCCCGCAATCACAAAGGGGACGCCCTTTGTTAATACCACCGCTTGATACGCACCTGTCTTTGTTCGGAAAGAAACAATACGAACGATCTCATCATCCACAACCAGCGTATTGGCTTCGGGAAACGCATGAGGTTGTTTATGTGCGGAAACATAAATATGACACCCCGACCAAACCAAAATTGCCCCATAGCCAATATTGGCAACTCCCTCCGCACAGGGCACCGGATACCAGGTTTGTGTCATTAACGGATTGCCACCGGCGAACAAATCTGGACAAAAAACAAACGCCAGCGTCTTTACCGATTGTTCATCTATCTGTGCCATTTCCGCTTCTTTATCTCCCACCAAAAGCATATACCAGCGGATCATTGTGGCATTAACCGGCGGTTTTTCTGTTGGCACCAACATGACCGATTCGGCATAGGGAACGAGGATCGGTTCAGAATAATCACTTGGCCCGGACTCTTCTTGGCACTCTGTCACCCAGGTATAACAAAAGGTCAGCACCTGGGGGGGTAATTCCTGATTCGGACAATCCTGTGCTGGTTTCTTCGGCAACGCATTTTGCCAGCAATCATCAGGTACGGGCATATCATCCCGACATTTCTGTCCTGTCAATGTTACTTTAGGGGCCTTGATTGGACGGGGTATACCTAATGCCACCGGCCCCGCTTTGTCTGTTATCCATGCATAACCGCTTCGCCACACCTGGTTGTCTTTAACAAAAAGAAAAGATTGTGGCCCTGCAATATGAATGGGATCTTCGGCAATGGGGGTCACGTGTTCGAAACCGAGCCATGCCCCCCCAATTTTATATAGTGCTTTTACTTCACCACTCATCGGTTTTCCATTGATATCCACCGCATTATAGAGGGGACGGGGGGCACGTAAGGGAACAATCGCGCCTGAATGAAGTAAACAATTTTCGGCAAAAGCAGCAAATCCCGCCCCCAGTTTATCTGATCGGATTTTAGGAATGACCCCCTGAAATTTATTAATTCTCATTGGCGACTCCACAGGGCTTACGGACTAATTCTTTGATACCCGCACAATCAATAGACACCGTGTCTGTCTCACAATCATAAACAAGCGGATACGCATAATTCGGGCGTGACTCCCGCGCAATCGCCCGAATAGCATCTACGGAGCACGCGGTATACACAATCCGGCTTCCGACCGGGAAACACCCCTGACGATTTTGAAAACGGGATATGGTTAACGTATCTCCGTTTCGGCCTGTCACAATCACTTCCTCACACCCAGGATCACACGGTAGACTAATCAGTGCATGAAACATCTGGCCTGCCTGCATTTCAGGAAAATGCCGTCCTTGTCCGCTACGGAGTTTAACGTTTCCCGATTGACAAAAAGATTCGCCCAACGTACCACTCCCCAACAGATCACACGGCAGTGCAAGATACTTATTCGGACATGACGGCATCGTGACTCCTAACTGGTCTGCTGTTTCACTAATTCAAGAATACCTGTATCTGTCCAGACAAACGTAATACAGTCCCCGGCACAATAAGGCATCCTTCCTCCCTCGATACCCCGTTCAACCGCGATAATATCCGGGTACGGTTTTTCATCGTAATTTGTCGTATGATGATATTTTACGACTTCTGCACGACCGGGGCCTTTCAGAATTAAATACGTATGATTTCCAACCCCAACAGCATCAAGGTCACGTGCATGACCATTGGCAATATTCAGAGTATTCTCTGATGCTGTAATATATTGATCGAGTGTCCCTGAAAACGTCACGATTGCTCGGAACATGGCTTCGCCTCCCCATCGATGTGCGTAATGTGTCCTGCTGCGTCTACTGTAATAATGGTGTCACAAGACAACGCATAACAGCCGGGTGTTATACATCCTCCAATTCCTTTATCGGTACACTGTGCAATCATTTCGCAAAGCTGGGCGGGATTCCAGTCAAAATAAAGACAAGTGCCCGCAGGCCAGGATTGTGCAACTGTACTGTCAGTGCCTCGTTCTACATGCAGTTTATTGCCTGACGCCCCATTCACCAGCACTACCTCACGCTTACTGCCTATTCCTTTCATGGTCAAATAATAATGAGTACCCGCAGCTGGCGTCATGGCACCGGCTAATCCCAATGCCACCATGAGAAATTGATCTGATGGCCCAATATTCATAGACAGTGTAGTACTTAAGGCGTACTTCGTTTTATCGATCATGGCAATCTCCACAGGCGATAACCGGTGTGGTATCTTCCGGCCATACTTCTAAATCCGGCACACAACACTGTGTTTCATATTGGTTACACTCACTGGTGCATTCCTGCATCACCGCCGTTGTCGCATTCACGTTGGCGGTCATAAACGGTTTATAAAAATAAAGCCGTTTATTGACTGCAACATGATTTACGATCAATTCACTTTCATAATATCCAGGGGGCGCTTTTAGGAATAGGTCGGGCCAGCGGAAGCGAACTTCTCCTTTCGGTGTGACCGAAATAGCACACATCGCCCACTGCCACTGACAATGGCTTATCCGGCGCAAACGCATAATCATCGACTGGCGCACCCAAACGTCATTACGTTCCTGCGTATAAAAACGAAAATCAAAGAGCCGTTCTATTTCACCCGATTGAATACGTATTGCCTGACGCGCACTGAATGTATAACAGGGTTCGGGTTTACATATTTGTTCAGGACAGACTGGCCCCGTAGATTCACATCCCGGATCATAAACGGGTAAAACACAGGGATCACAATCGATACCACACGCACTGTCCAAATGTGTTCCTGTCCGATTAATCGTATACGATTTCATAGCAATCTCCTGGCGGACGCTCTGGTACGTCGCCGCACCTTTCCTGAGTGCATTTTGGGACGGGAATTAGAAAAATTCATGATCCGGGAGGCTTTCGTATCTGCAATCGCATCATGAAACTGACGGGCAGCAAGCTGTGCCACGACATAATCGACCATTTGTGACCCATACATACTGTGTAAATATTGCCTGGCACCGTCCAATATCGGCATACGAAAACGTGTTAAAAACTCCGTCGGGATCTGGCAATTATCAATACCGGTTATTGCCCAGGAATAATGTACTAAAACACAGGCTCCCTCATGATAATCATCAAACAATTGCACCACATTGTACTGGCCGTCACGTGCCCAACGTGTCGTTGATTCGCCATTAACCGAAACGTTAATAATGCTACTGATAAGCTGATCTGCTGGGATATCCAGCCAGTACTCACAAACGCCGGTCTGATAAGGTATCTGTAGCGTGTCCGTGAAAATTTCCGTTTCTAGCATGAACGTTTTCATGGATTCCACTAAAGCCAGTTGCGCCTGTGCAGGGCCAACGCTTCGACACATTAACTGCAGCGGTGCAACTAAATCACTGACGACTGCCATTGGTTACCCCCAATAATAAGAGCGCATTCTGCCAATGCACGTGTCCTTTTTCCGTATAGACTGTTGACGTTTTGTCGTAAGAATACGCATAAAACATCATAATCTCTTCCAGTGCAGGAAGCAGATCATCGGTCAGTGGGATATTCTCATCTTTAGTCACGGTCGGGATTTGAATACAAAGTCCCCGCACTTTATAGTGTTCATGTGGGTTAACCGGATGGGCTTCATATTCGCCATCGGCACGATTCACTAAATATAATGGGCCGCCTTGTCCATTACATAACACCATATCCCATGCAGAAGGTGTCTCTTCCGTCGAAGCCAGATATCGGATGCGTCTTCCTGCGCGGTTCGTCAGCGTATAGGGGGGCAAAAAAGCCGTACATGATGTATGTAATAAACCATCGGCAGGCAAGTCATACATAACCATTGCACCAAATTGCCGTGGATGATACCGCCCGATAACCCGTAGACTATAGTTAACGGCGATAAGCAGATCCACGTCTTGCCAATGCGTGTAGGCATATCCCGGCTCTTGGTCTTCAAGGCGACGGGATACACGTTCAATCACGCTATTCGTTGTCGCCATAATCACTCCGAAAACTAAAAAACGTCTTTTGACATGTCGTTGAGATCTTGTATTACAACAGCATCATTTCCCATACGGGTTTCATCATAGAATGCTGACACAACTTCATTGCCGTTGCGGAATCCATGCGTTGGCAGCACAGGTTCGACGAAAAGGCGTGCCCCTTGTACGGTTTCATGGAATCGGCGCTGCTGTATTTTTTCTTGATTAATCCGTAGTGCTTCCTGTAAATCGTCATGCGTATAGATATACGTAATATCCGGTACATTCGCTAAGATCACGCGATCAATGGGACTTTCTGCATCAAAAGGCATGATATGACCATACGCATCAATAATGGCTAGCGGCGTTGCCCCCGGTGATACGGGAGGTTTCATGCGATCACGAAGCGCTGTCACATTCTTATCATTCCCACGAATCTGTAATAATTGATTCGGGTTATGACGTGCCTGTAATGCCGTGCCCCCTCGCTGAAAATGGACTCGCTTACGCGGTGCTTTGGATTCATTTAGTGTATCCTCTGGTATCTCATGAGACACAATATCCAATCCTTCATTGGCTTTTTGCTGTCGAGTGTGGGGTGTTTCATAGGCTAACATTTTCGGTGATTCACTGACTTTCTGCCGTCGGGTACGTTGTGTGATTTTTTCTGCCATGATCCGCTCCTGAAAATGAGGGGGAGTCTCATTCTCCCCTTCTGATACACCTTAATTAAGTGGCTGGCACTCTGGGTCGGGAAAAATGGTTTCACAAGGCGTCGGTGCACAGTTACACGGATGCTCATCAAAATATTCCGTGATATCCGCATAAATGCCAACACAAGCATCAAACGGTACATCCTCGTGCGATGAATTTTGTGCCGCTTTAAAGGTATTGACCAGATAACCATTCGTGGTCGTTAGTAAGGGAACGGGTAAACCACTCCCTGTCCCGTCTGCAGAAGCCCCTCGCGGAACCTGTATTGTTACCGTTTGTGACGGCACAGTGATCGATCCCGTCACCTTCTTATCATCTGATGTGGTGAAATTATCTACCTGAATTGTTTGTGCTGGGATCACCACATCGACGGGCGTCGTATTGGCGGTATCCAGTTTTATTGACATCTCATTGGGTAATTTCGTTCGTGGTGCTGGCAAGTTACTGGTGGTTGGCACGAATCCCAGATAAAACCCCGGTTTTGCTAAATCGACCGTTAACTGCTTACCTTCACCATCGACTACATTTATTTTCTCTGCGCCCGTGACTTTTCCTGTTTTCTGATCATACACAGACAGTTCCACAAACGGTGTTAATGTACCTGCTCCCACCCGTTTTACGTGATAGACAATGGCATTAATTAGCCAGCCCGTTCCCAATAGATGGGTGGCAATTTCAGCACCATCGGGCATTTTAAAGTCCGTTTTCTCGCTCAGTTCTGGTACTTCATATGCCCCGGTATAGGCAAAATCTTGGGTATCAATATGGTTTTCTAGCTGATGATTTCGTTTCTTCTGATGACCTGCCGGTTGGACGGGCAAAACATCATTGAATGTTGAAAACAGCGTATCATCAATCCGGCGAAGAACGTTGCCCCCGTCGAATAAGCCAAAGCGTTTCGCTGACATATTGCCTCCTTATTTCTTCAGGGTAGCGTACATTACGGCCATAGCTTCAGGTCGCATGAGTTTAAATCCATAAACCTGTAATCCCTGCCAATAGGTCGCAAAATCGGTGGCATCCGAATCGACCACACGGTTGTAATTGATTTGCGTGATCATCAAAATGGCATCTTTACGACCAAACAGTAAGGTATAACATCGGTCTCCCGTATCAGGATCGATATAGGTGGGGGCTTCATGGGTAAACACAAATGTATATCCCACCATATCAACCCAAACTTCCCCATTCATTAAGACAATCGATTTCGCCTGACCGGATTTTGATGCATCGTACAAAACAGAATCAGGACGATACATCATTGGTTGTAGCGCATACGGTGTAATAATAATAAAAGGGCCACTAACTCCCTGTTCTGCCAGTACTGCACGACCATTGGCAAGTTGTTCACCGATGTTCGTGGGTGATAAAACGACGGGGTGACCGAGTGTCCCTAAGTTATACTGCCCTGTACGCACACCTGCGCATTGTCCCTTATTAAAAGGGGAAACCTGCCAGGGCGTTTGAATGAGAATTTCGCGGGATATCGACAAGTCCATTTTGTTCGCTGCGTCGTCTTTCCAGGAATTAACCCACGTATTAATATTCTCGATCTGTCGCGTATCAATGTAATTGACTTTCAGTGACCAGTATTTTGCCCGATCAATCGTCATACGGAAGATATCTGTCGCTAACTTACTGTGTGTTAGCGGCTGATTCTTCTGATAATCGAAGATTTCCGCCTCTGGCTCACGGCGTAAAATAACTTCATTACCCGTGGTACTGATTTCTTTCGGAATATCCGCAACCTGACTCGTCGTGATTTGTGCGGTTATGCCTTTCATTTTAAATCGTGCAATCAGCGCCTTTCCGATAATCGGATTCGTCAAGAAACTATAATTCGGGTATCCTGACGCGGCTGGCACTACCCCCATCTGTCGCATATGAACTCCTCAGTTTATGCTATGCCATTAATCAACAACACGCCCTTGCAACATTGCCAACTGGAACTGATCTTCTATCTTCTGATAGCGTTCCGCATCCATTTGGCCGGACATAAATGCTGCGTAAGCCTTATCGTATTCGCGCTGACTCAACACCTGTTTGCGTTGAACAGGCGGTGTGTTCCCCAGCGCGGTGCCCTGATAATTGACCGGCTGATGGGATTGCCCTTGACTGCTCTGATTTAGACCACTACGGAATGTCTGTAATAAATTGATCAATCGTTGTGCATCACCCTGTTTCCAGGCCATATCCACGAGTTTTCCATAAGAGTAACCTCCGGCAGCTTCTGAATTGCGAAATGCCGCAAAGGCCGGGTGCGCCGTTAAGGTCTCTACATCAGGCACCTGAGAACGAATGATAATGTTCATTTCCTGTTCCGGTGTCATACCTTGTGAGGCCGGGCTACTCTGTGATGCTTTCAGTTGATTAAGTTCACTTTGCAACCGAAATTGTTCCTGCGCGATACGCTGTAAATTGGGTGCCATACCCTTGAGTATCTTTTGTGTCTGCTCTGCCGCCTGTTTTCGAATATATTGTGCGGCGTCGCCGTAGGTTTTTTCATCTTCTGCCGAAATTTTAATATCATCAATATTGATCTGGGGTATCAGTGACTGCAAAAATTGCTCTTGTTCTTTCTGTTGTTGTTCAGCCAGTTGCTGCTGTCTGACCTGTAAGTCCTGCTGTTGCTGGTGTTGCAGACGCTGATTTTCCAGCTGTAGACGTTGTGCTTCAAACAGCTGTTGTTGTTGTTGATTGTGTTGCATCTGCGCTAACAACGCACTTAGATTCGGGTCGGTGATAACACCAGGTGTATTCGATTGTCCTGATGGTGGCGCGCCTGTAGCTGATGACAAGCCTTTAATATTACCCCGATCATCAAAAAGGCTGATAACATCATACTCATTCTGACTTTGGGTATTCTGTTGTTCGGGTGACTGTCCCTGAAAGCCGTTCTGTGCGGGTAGCGACGCTGAGGGTGTCCATGTCGGTGTATTCTCCTGTGCCGCAGGAGACTGTCCCCATACCGGCTGATTTGTATCATCATTAAATAAACCTGGCATAATGGCACCTTAACTGTCTAAGTCGTTTAATATCTCTTTCAGGACAGCAACGCGTCCTCGGTTAAAATCGTTCGCATCCGTATTTTCATACGCTTCACGGGCATCCTGTAATGCCTGTTGCAGACATTTTATAAACTGCTGAAAACCTTTATTCTGTTTTAACACGGTTATCGGTACTTCACGATTACTGATCATAATGTTCCTCTTACCGTCACGATATAATCCACCACGAGCAGGTTTAAATCCACATCCTGCTGTTGGTCTAAGGCAAACGCATAAGTACCCGGTAACGTACTGACAAATTGTGGACTATTTGTCGAGATTTTAAACTGCTTACTGTCAACATTAAATGGTTGAAAATCAATGTCTTTTACCGTATCACTCTTTTTAGGAGCATAATAGACCAGATAACCGTGTGTGGGATTATTGGTCTGCGCCACACTGGCGATCAAAGTCTGGGGTTTATTATTCTCACCAATGGTGAGGACTTTTGCATAGCTTTTTGCCATTACAGTTTCTCCATTGGGGTTATAAAGAGCACTTGCAATACGGTTTTATATGCCTGCAATAATCGTCTACGTTCTTCCGTTGCCGGATAGGCTTCGTACTGTTCACGGGCCTGCGTTAATTGCGCTTCTAAGAACCAGCGTATATGCCGTCCAATGACATGATTGCGTAATCTGTTAATTCCTCGATACTGTTTATCCGTAATCATAGTGTCTCCTGTGAAATTGCGCGATACACTATTAAGGATTCCCGATGTTCTTTCGCCAGTTCCCCTCGCTGTTCTAACTCGGCATAATTTTCCGGTATTTCTAGACGTTCCCGAAGCAAATCGTAAATTGCTTCGGCTTCGGGCATACTCCGAAAGGTCGCAATGGCTTCTTGTAATTCATTCATGGTTTCCCCAAAATAATATTTGAAATCAGGTTCCTCGGTTTATTGTCACTGTCATATACCACACCCGTTAACACGCCATTTAACTTTAAAGCGGCTTCCATATTCTGGTCTATATATTCATAACCCGGCAGGTCACCAAAACTATCGGTGTAATTTCTCACCGAAAGCTGAGACATGCCTGAACTTTCCCCTACTAAATCTCCTGGAAAGTCGGTGCCTTTTGGATCTTGGGTCAAATTGGCATAAGAGCAGGCAATAAAGGTCTGTTGTGCCCCTTCAAATACTGAATCTTTTCCGGTGATGCCCCACCAGGATTCTTTCGGATAAACGGGTTTTCCGTTCTGCTGCGGCCAGCCGCCGACGGGTTCCTGCAATGCGGCAACGGGGGCATATTTGTTTTGGAATATACAGCCATAATACATAACTTTTCCATCACTCATTCCGTATACCCCATAACCATCCCAACGCGCCCAGGCAGAGGTATAATCTTTATCTGCATTAGGCGTACCCGGTTCATTCGCCGCTTCACACATAAACTGTAATCCCGTACAAACTAATTGTCCCCCTCCTTGTGGTGAACAAGTTTCTATGTCATAAACGTGTATAGCCGTATTATAAACCACATTGTAATAAATCTTTGGCCGTGTAAAACCACTGTGCGACCACCACTGATATGATGGTCTTTGCGGTGTCACTGTAGGTTTTTTATTACCGTCAATTAATGGGTCACCATACGCTTGAATATTTCTGACAGCACCGTTTGTCACGTTAAAACCCGTCCAGATATAATCCCCACCACAACGCAAATGGATGGTATTACTTTCATCCTGCCGGACACGACTGAGCGCCTCTTTTAATGTTTTCAATGGCTCTTTGAGTTTACCGCTATTCTTATCATCTCCCGCGACTGAATCCACGTATAAATTCGTGACATCGACAGTAGCTTGTACGCCAGAATACAATCCGTTATTGCGACTAGTCAGTAAATTACCCTTATCGGGTGAAATTTTAACTCCTAATGGATCGGAAGCTATCCCTGAACCAGTTAAGCTACTATTTACACTGACTTTGATTTTATTGTTCAGACTATTAATCAGCGTTGTCATGACACCCTGATTTGCGACAAATGCGTTAATCACTTTTTGTAAATCGAGATCCAGGCAATTTCCTTCCGTCCCGTCACCGGTGATAAAACCTGTACTTGCAACACACACTTTAACTTTATTGATTAAGGCTTTCTTTATATCATCCATCGATAATGTAATGGCATCACACTGGTTATCAATCTTGATATGTAATCCTTTATCATCCATTGTGATGGAATCAATCACTTTCCAGCAGACACGGGTAAAATCAATATTCAAAGGAATATCATCACCGTTTCCTGTCAGCGGGCTATCCCGGTCAATCTTGACCCGGCGTAAGGCTGCCGCGAGCACTTTAATGACTTTCCCGTTTCCCAAGACTAATTCGATATCGCCATTTGCATCAATATTGCCACTGCTTACCGTCGCATCATCCAGTAATTGACCTAAATTGGCGGTGACTTTACTGCCGTCACCTAGCATCAGTTCAAGACTGTTATCCTTCGTTAAGACTGCACTTTTGAGCGTTTTTTCGGCAACCGCCTGCGTCACCGCTTTTGTGAGATCGACCGTTAACTGTTTACCGTCTTTCAGTGTCAGCGTTATGGCCATACCATTCGTCGTTAAACTCTGCGGTATAATGGAGGCGAGATTCACTTCATGGGTTTTACCCGCCTGATCCACTAACGTGATACGTTCACCATCAAATGACAAGGCTTCAATACCCGGAATAGTAATATCGCCCTTCTGAATAGCCTCTTGCGCCAATGTATTCAGTTCATCACATTTTATAATATGGGTTGCTGGCGCGAGGACATTTCCCTGACAATCGACGAGACCTGCCTGTATTTCATTACAGATTATCTTCTGATTAATGACCGACTGAATATAATTACTGATCTGCTCAAACGTTAATATAGGGGAACAGCAATTAGACATATCTTTCTCCTAACACTTCGCGTTGTTATACAACATAGCCCAGACATGTTCCGTCGTTGCAGGTTCTATCACTACCGTAACATGGCCTGCCGGGGTTTTTTCAATATGAAAGCCACACAGGTCTGCTCCGTATGCGATCCCGACAGGGATATCTATGATATATTCACCTGGGGGGATCATCATGCCACTGCCACGCCAATGTTCCAAAATGGCGTTATAATCTGTATCACAACCTATCTGACATGCCAGTATTCGCTGTACACGCAAGATTATTGCTGATTCACAAAATGGAACATCCTCACACACTAAATGAATCTGACTTAGCGTATTTACAATAAAACGGTATTCCGACAAGTCATTCGGTTTATCATCCGTATCACTGGGTGTCCCTGAATACTTCATATTTCTGAGCTGAGTGACCTGACAGCAGGTGTTTTTATTCTTTGCAGGAGGTTCACAAACTTCTGGCTCAAAAAATGTTGTGATTGAAAAATCAAAGTATTGGCATTTTACCTGCGCCATACTATCCCCCTAACGAATGATTCATTTGATTAATCGTTTGGATGGCCTGCGCACTTCGACCATCCAGAGGTTGTGTATAGTCACTATTATTCATTGCGGGTGCGCCCTCTATTGTCCCACTTTGGGCTGCTCCCACATTGTCCGTCATTCCTGTCAGTGAGGCGATAATACCTTGATCCTGATTCATCGCATCCTGTAACGCGATATTGGGTAAGCCTTTTGTATCGACTCCCATCTGTGATAATAGCTGTTCCAAGATACGCATAATAAATGCCGGAGGGACTTCGAATCCTCTTGCAAACGGTGCAAGCGACTGCAAGACCCAGGTGAGATTGCCTTGTTGTTTTTCTTTTTCCTGCATCCCACGGACACCACTGGCTCTGACATTCACATCTCCTTTCAGAGAAGGATTAGGATTAAACTGTAATTCAATATCTACAAAGCGTTGTATTATCGGTTCAATCACATGATTTTCCGCATACAGTAAGGGTTGTTTAATCGCCTTACTCGCCTGGTTTAACATCATGGAGACTCCTCCAGATGTGCGACCAATCGTTGCTGCCCCTTGTGTTTGTCCAAATGCCAGTCGGGGTATCCCAATTAATTCATAAGCAGACGCATGGGCTTTATCAAAAATACTCCACAGTTCCCCGGCAAGACTGGGGATCGTATAAAAGCGGTAAGCTGGGGCATTCTGACTGAACGAATCTTGTTTAACGGGCGTAATCTTACGTGGATAAATCTCTGTCGGATCACCTTCACCTTTCACACGGGCTGTATCTACTTCACCTAGTGGGCCAGCGGAAAAATCCATATTATTCACGAGTGCTCGGCCCGCCGTCGTACATTGGATCTGAACATCTTCAATCGTTTCAGGAATACTGCTTCCCCAGAGTTCGCCCGGCAAATGGTAAAATGCAGCGGTATAAAATGGTCGGCGCCCCAATGGATCGGGATTTAAAACACATTTAATAATTGTACCGGCTAATACCCAAATTTCCGATTCATAGAGTCGGTATTCATTACTGATATCAACACCATACTCTTTTAATTTCGCACCTTGTATTCGGCCATAATGGATCAACACATCATAGATACCAATCCACGATAAATCAGAGACACTGCCAATTCCAGAGTCACCTAACGCATCCGGCTCTATTTCACTGCCGGTTGCCTCATAAGGTAAAATGTACTTTTCATGATCCTGCAATACATAAAATATCGATTCTGCATCAAAACTAACTGTGCCTGACATATCGAGAAGTTCACTCGACGTAAGTCGCTGGCGTTCAATAACGTACTCACATGACTGTAAATCTTTGGCATTCGGGGACGGAAAAATATTAAAAGGTGAAATATTATATACGCGATGAACCATCTGATCCTGGTAGACCATTGCCATACCGTCCCATACTTTCATCTTCCGTGTTTCATAAACAGGGCCTTTTAAAATGGCTAACGGATATGCAACATAGTTATACAACCACTGACTGAATTCTGTTTTAAAATTAGCCAATTTCAGCTTTTGTAAAACAACCGGATAAAGATTATTCGCAGCTGTTTTCGCCGCTTCGTTATAAAACGTCAGTGCCGTTTGCGACATATTCTTTAACAGGTTTGTAAATAACGATTCGTCCCCTCCCGTCATTTCAATGATACGCTGGATATTGGTTTCAATAGCATTTATTAATTCATCCTGAACAGGCGCAGGCAATTGAGCGACGGGATCGGTTTCTAAAACAAAAGGCTGTTCGAGAATAGGATCAAGTACCTCCTCAACCTGCGCATGAACATTTCGGGTGATTGGGCCGGTAATATTCATAGCGACTTCAATCTCATCGTCCTCTGGATCTACCGGCACCGAATCAATTTGTCCTTTCATCAGGTCAAGGCAACGCTGACAACGGCGATGCGCATCACTGTTTGACGATGCCGCTTGTGTATACCGCGCAACGATCAAATTCCCCAGTGTTGCATTCATCTTTTCCTTACTGCGTGACAGCTTTGCCATGATGTTTAAACCCTGAATTTTTTACTACGAGCAGGACAACCCGTTTTACGATTACCACAACGAGCGTAATACATATTACCTCCTACCTTAAACGTGATGTTAAGTGTGGCGCATTTATCAGAATGAAGTTATAGACAACCGCCATATCGGGTTCTTTCGTTGCAAGAAAGTAATTCTTCACAATGGTCGAGGCCGATCCAAAAAGTAAATCCCATACGGTTGTTATATGCGTTTCTATGGGAATTAACGTCTGACAAAGCGCAGTAACAGCTTCGGGCAGCTCTGTCCCATTATTCGGGCTTCCCTCAATAGTATCGCACATTTGCAGCAGATCATTAACATTTGATTGAATTCTGTTCAACAGAACACGTGTTCCATCAATATCTAACCCCTTAATCATGCTCTTTTCCTCCGCACAAAATGATGCCGAGTTCGTGGTTTTACCCGTTCATCCGGTGCATTGTCACTGCGACCATTTACCACATCATAGCCCAGACATAAGTACTGTAGTGCGTCCATCAGATCCGACACCCAACCAATATGGGATTTTGTGGGTGTCTCCATGACGGCATCTGTCTTACCCTTAATGTTTTCATAAATATACTTATCATCGATGGCCTTAATCGTCATGACACAGTTATCACATATTTGCAGCATAGGTGCCCCCTCACTGTCTAATGTCCGTAAACGGCGACTGACCGCTTCAATACGTGGTTCCATTTTATTCCGAGTATCCCACGGAACTGAGATGGGAATTTTTCGCTGTCGCAATACACCGAAGGGTGACAGTTCTACGGCTTGTCCCTTATCGGCCCCGGCTGGATCACCCCAAGCGCCCGCAATAACATTACGAGAGTATTTCTGCAGGAGTACAGGGCGGCAATAACCATCAAATAATGTGGATACGGCCATTGCCTCGCCCATGACTTCATCGGTGATCACTATCCGTCCTGTCTTCGTACCAATTCCGATTAGCATCACTGGCGTGCGTCCGAAGTCAAAAGCGAGATAAACCGGAGCACCATCAGGAATACGAACACTATTGCGGGAAATAACATGAAGAGGAACGCGAAATTCTGGAAAAACTACCTTACCGGTTTTCAGCGGTGAAAACTGCCCTTCAACATAGGCCCTAATATAATCATCTGAATTTCCCAGCATCTTATAATAATAATTATAGCCATCAGCCAGATTATGAATATTTTCTGCTTTCGGATTCGGTATCCACTCGCCGCCCGAATCTTTCGGTCGTATTAACGCAGGAGGTTGTTTGAACAGTTCAAAATACTCACGACCAATTTCATGCTCTATTTTTTTCCAGATAGGTTTTTTTTGTAATGACCAGGTATAAAGCCAATGACTCTCTTTGGGGCCATTTGTGGTAAATAACATGCCTGTCCAGGTAGGTATGCCACGGACAGCAGATGGATAACGTCCAATACGTGTTGAAATAATTTCTACAATTTCTTCGGGTATCTCTGAGGCTTCATCAATCATGACACCCGTCATTTCTGCCCCCAGCGCATCCCCTAATGCAGCTTCACTGTCCATTGCAGCAAACTGCCATTCACTGTGAATACGTGTTCCATCCGGTAAATCCATCTGCCAGGTTGCCAGAATATTGGGACTTTCCACTACATGACAGTAATTCATGAGGCCACCCATTGCCAGTTTAAACGTTTCTAAAGTGTTACGTTTTAATTGTTTGTTTGTATTACGAATTACTACCCATCTGGTATAACGAGTACGGTCTGCGTTGGCGGGTAACTGTATTAGAGAACGGATAACCAAATCTTTAAAGGCATAGGTGGTTTTTGCTGATCCCGCTGGGCCAATCACCCCCCGGATATAAGCACTACTTCGGTGCATCTGTAATAGCGTTTGATGTTTATCAAAACTTAAGTCTACTTCCAGACGCGCCATTAATCCGCCTCCATATCAATCACAACTCCCTGTTCCGATACGGCTTTTAACTTAGGTGAAAATGGACTCTGATCACCAAAATTAAACACAATATTCGCTGCAGAACCGGGACTTATCATATCGCCTTTTTCATTACGCGGTATCGCATCAGCAATCTGTGCCATTGCGGTAAAGGCCCGTACACGATCCGAATCTCTTGTGTCCTTATTCATCACTAAATCGTGTATGGCATCGAGTTGGGCATCCACCATTAATTTCGCTCTGGCACGCAACATGCCATTCACATCCTTCTCCATGTCTTTTCGGAAAGTTTTGACCAGTAAAGCAAAATCGTCCTCTTTCAATTTTAAAAGGACATCATCATCAGACAGGCTATACGCTTTACAAATAAGACTAATTTTATTATCACCAAAATAGGCGATATCTCGCGCCAATGTCACATCTGTCGCCAGCATCGTCTGCAGCTCACTGCGTAATCGGTCATGAATAACCTGGCTTGACCTTTCACTGTCAGGAAATTTTCGCTCATCAGACCAGAATTTTGATGTCTCGTCCCAGGGTTTTTCCGCTAATTGACTAATTACCGAAAGCGGATCATGCTGTTCTTCATCAAATAACGAAAAAGGAAAATCATCTGGCCCCAGCATAAGATGTAGTGGCTTGTCACCAAACATACGCGATTCCTCAGAGGTCATATGTCCTACCCTAACGGTACTATTATTAAATCAGCCCAAAATTTTCCACGTTATACCCGATTTGGCGATGGCTGCATTTTTGCCCCGGGTTGTTCCTTTTCTAATCCCTGTTATTTTGGTAAAGGTTGTCTCTTTCAAAAAGGCTGTGCTCTCAATTTTATCCCTGATAATAAGCCTCATCCTCCCCATCAAACGGGTGAGGGGAATGTGTTTGCTGAGAACTGTACCCTTATGTATGTTATTGTGGGTGCTGCCAATGTAATACGCAACCCGACCACATACCAACCTGTCTCACAAGGCGTTGGCACCATCATTGGTGATGGACATAATGTTAATCATTCCTGTCAAATATCCAGTACTATTCCGTACACAAAAGGACAGGTTATTTCTGATTGTCATGTGAGCCAGAATTGGAAACAAGCCTCACAACCCGATGGCTTTACTCACGATACCGCTAAAGTCAAAGACACTTCCTGGGGGATAACATGATTCAATTAAAAGACAGTGAAGCTCTTTCTGTTCG
Source organism: Xenorhabdus sp. KK7.4 (assembly GCF_963876465.1). Lineage (NCBI taxonomy): Bacteria > Pseudomonadati > Pseudomonadota > Gammaproteobacteria > Enterobacterales > Morganellaceae > Xenorhabdus > Xenorhabdus sp. KK7.4. The sequence continues at coordinate 18,328 of NZ_CAWNQF010000071.1, read as the reverse complement.
AGTAACTGATTGTGCTACCAATAAAAATCAAACGAATAATACACAATCTTATCAATCCGACTATAATGGGAAATCCTATAAACCACCGGTCACATATCAGGGACGAACAAAGAATGATCCTATTTACTCGGCTTAAATTTGAACATATTCGCTTCGTACAACAACATAGTAACCAAATTTAATAACTCTCTTACATCATCTAGTGATGCACCTGTGGGAAGGACTGATCCCATATTCGCTGGATCATTTTTATACTTATCAGAAATGGCTGCCAGACTGTATATATACTCCGGTGATGTTGTGCTTCCTAATTCCGTATGATCAAGATAGAATTTTACTCGGCCATCTTCTGCAAAACCTAGTACGCCACCGCCAAATTTCCCCATTACTGAATCCGCCTGAGCATTAACTTTTCTAAAGCCCGAAAAAATCGCATTCACAGCCTCTTCATTGAAGATTTTATCTTCTTTCTCCTTATAGAAAACATAATTCGAAGCACCCCAGTAAACCCCTGAAACATCCTGTTTATAAACCTGTCCCATATTACTGGTTAAAGGTTCCGCCCAATCAATTAAGTCCTTATTGCTATTATTAAAATCTCTTATGACGACTCCTGTTGGTATGTGTGCGATTTGATACGAACCATTATCACTGACAATCACTTTTATTTTGTCTGAACGGTCGTCATAATCTGGCGCATTTTTCATGGTATGCGGTGACGGATTTTTTTCTGCGTCGTAATCTCCTTCCCAAATAATGTAGGTCATTGGCCCCTTCAACGTATTAAAATCCACCGGATTTGCTTTTGTTGAAGGTAGTTCCTTTACATTCACCAATTTTTGTAACTGCCCCACATTAACCGCATCATAAGACGATACGCCTGCTTTGACATTGGTGAGTCTTCGCTGCAAATCTTCCTCATAATTGCCTATAGATACGGTGTCAGGGTCATTCGTCCTACTTTTATACCCAATAGCAACACTTCCTTTAGGACGTGCTTCGGCACGATAACCTATAGCTATACTATTTTCACGTGCAACACTATAACCACCAACAGAAACAGCGTGATCTTCTTGTGAATTTGCTTGTGTTCCTATAGCAACAGTTTGCTTTGCTGTTGCCTGTGCACTTGAACCTAGCGCTACTCCCCCTACATTGTCTGCCGCAATTGCCCCATCATCACCATCTTCTGCATCTGCGGAAAGAGACAAATATTTTGGTATCTCTTCGGGGACACCAACTACATACAATCCATCGTCAGTAAATGTCAGTCCATTGCGAATATTAGAGGAAATCAATAAAGCGACAAGACTGGGATCATCAGGTTTCGAGTTAGCAGGTAAATGCTGAAATTGTTGAGGATGAAACAGTTTCTCAGGAACATAAAGACCATCATCTTTGTTGGATAATATATTTTGTTTTTTAGCACTGACGACGGCCTCCCCTTTACCAAAGAGTCCATCCGTTTCTACAGTCAGTGTATTCCCCGCTTTCTTCGAAATCCTCAGCTGGACATTATAACCCTGCACAAAGTTAAAAGCGTTTGAATCAAAAAGTAATGGCACATTAAGTCCATTAGGACTCCAACCCAAAATATTCGTCTGCGAATTATCAATCATAACTTTATATGGATCGGTTTGCGTTCCCTTTCCTGAAAAAAAGGTCGCGTCAAAGACTAATTTTCCGCTCTCACTTAGTGGGCTAAACAATCCATCCTTTTCTAAAGTCAGTGCATTCTCTTTTTTACCGGATAATTGCACGCCAATTGTCGTTGTCTTATGTGTCTCATCGACAATGGTCTGCTGAGTGATGATTGATTGATCCTTTGCACTGATTTTATCTTCTACGGTTGGGCCTATCTTCCCTTTCATTGAATCAGCAAAGGCTTGCTCTGACGTATCTGTTCCGGGTAGCTGCCTTGACTTCCAGAATTCATACGCCGATTCACCGGTCTTCCCTTCCATGAATTTCTCAAAAGCACACGGCGATGTATCCGAACCCGGAGGCTGCTGTTCTTTCCAAAATTCATAAGCCGATTCGCCTGGCTCACCCCGACGCATAGGACGATTACCTAATGTGCGATCATTTTCACAACAGCTCATTTTTTCACCCTCAATAGACCTGTTTTTTTAAAAGTATATATCTTAACCAATGACTTTTATATCGTATTCCCAACTGTCACCCTTTCTCATATTTCACTTCCGAAATCAGAATATTTCACATGGGAATTTTGCGTATAGAAAAGTTAACTATAAACTTATTTACTCAAACACTCATTTGAGTTTTTACTCAAATACTCATTTGAGCTTTTACTCTTATACTCATTAGCTCATTTACTTATATGAAGTTATACATTTTTACTCCTTTACTCACCTTATTTCTTTACAGATTAGGTTGTTTATTAAATACTAAGGTGTTTATTAAGTAATCCTTTTATCATTTGAGTAAATGTGTATATGAGTAAAAACACATTTGAGGGTATAAATATGAAAGTACTTTCTTTTCTAAATCCGAAAGGTGGCTCAGGTAAAACAACAGCCGTAATTAACATCTGTACCGCGCTAACTCGCGCAGGATTCAATATTGCGGTTGTCGATACTGATCCACAAATGAGCCTAACGCACTGGAGCAAATCAGATAAAGCTGTATTCGATGTATTCACGGCGGCTTCTGAAAAGGATGTCTACAGCATCAGAAAAGATTTAGCCGAATATGACTTTGTTATTGTTGATGGTGCTGGTTCATTATCCGTTATCACGTCTGCGGCGGTTATGGTAAGCGATCTTGTCATTATTCCTGTCACACCAAGTCCATTAGATTTTGCTGCTGCGGGTAGTGTCGTGACTGTACTGGAAGCACAAGCGTATAGTCGTAAAGTTGACGCTCGTTTCCTGATAACACGTAAGGTAGAACACGCCTTAATGCTTAAAATACTGAAAGAAAGTATAAAAGAGACCGGTGTCGAACTTCTTCGTACAGCAATCACAAACCGTCAATCTTATGTCAAATCAATATTAGATGGTGAGAGTGTATTTGAATTAAATGATGGCGCGGCAAAAGGTGAAATCGAGGTTCTGACCAAAGAAATAACTAAATTATTTGAGTAATTACTCATTTACTCATATGATGTTATGAGCTGATTCTTTGGGAGAAATAAAAATGGCACTCGAAAAAGCTCATAGTAGCACTAAAAAAATGACCTTTGGTGAAAATCGAGATCTAGAACATGTGATGGGTACTTCACCGCCGCCAGAAGTAAAAACTAAGCGTGTAAACGTCAATTTTGGGGAAGAAAAACATAAACGCTTTAAGGCCGCTTGCGTAAAAAATGGCACATCCATCACTGACTTAATCAATAAACTTGTCGATGATTGGTTAAAAGAAAACGAAAATAAGTGACTGTTCGCCACGGTTGGGTGGCGACCGTTCACAGCAAATTTTTTTACTTCACATTTGTATTATTTTTCAGGATTGTTCAGATCATTATTGACGAGTTTTAACGCAGCATATTCATGATCTTCGTTAGCAACTACGCCATAACCCCTCCATCAATGCGAACCTAGAGCAGCCACAGACGGTAACTTTGATATTTCATTTGGAAAAACAAAATATGTTTTGTTTTTATCTTGTTTATGTTTCGTTTAAACAAAAAGAATAATATTGTTATGAGCTGAAATAGGCTATTAAATAACAATTAATTAAATTTAAAGTATTCTCGTTATAAACTATAAAATATCCATTATTAAATGGATGATAAGGATTTATTATGAAAATAACTTACTCTAAGTTCAAAATAATAATCGCAGCTTATCTATTGACATTAATTCCAACAATATCAGTAGCAAAAACAATTGAAACATCATATAAATATCCTATTAATAAGTTAGTTGTTAAACATGAATATACCAAGTTGCCTTATATACTTATTAATGGTAATGGAGGAAATCCCGGAGGTAACGGTGGAAATGGTGGGCCGGGAGGAGCTGGCGATAATTCCCCTGGCGGTCCAGGTGGCACCGGAGGTGATGGAGGTAATAGTGGAAGTGGAAGTGGAAATGGAAATGGAAGCGGGAATGGAAATGGGACAGGAAATGGAAATGGCGGTGGAAATGGCGGCCATAATATTTAAATAAAAAAAAATAACGTATCTGCTTAATTTTTTTAATTTAACCAGATGCGTTATTTCATATTTTTAATATTTTTTTTGGAGATGAATAAAATGAAATTATATAAATTAATTATCGCTGTTTCTATATTGGGTTTTCCTTTTCTATCCTTACAAGCTGAACCCACAAATCATTCCACTTCCACTATGAAAACAAAAATAGCCAAAACCAGTAACCAGATTAATTGTGATGATTTAAATGGAGAAACCGGTCAAAACGGTCAGAATGGAATACCAGGGAGTGATTGTATCAATGGCGGAAATGGTGGGAATGGTGCTGAAGGCGGCGGAAATGGCGGAAATGGTGGGAATGGTGCTGCAGGCGGTGGGAATGGAGGAAATGGCGGAAATGGAGGAGCTAATGGAGGTGCCGGTGGTAACGGAGGTGATGGTGGTAGTGGTGATAATAATTGAGTAGAAGGAGAGCACTATGAATCACCACAAATTATTATTCGTCTTTATATGCTCATTAACAGTCTCCTCAGTATCAGCTTCACCCAATACATTCGTAAAGAATACGTCACATAATAACGGTTATGTTCTCATTGCAAATGGAGGAAACGGAGGGAATGGCGGTGACGGCGATTCTGGAGGAAACGGAGGGAACGGAGGAAATGCTGGTACAGGTAATAACTCTAATGGTGGAGATGGCGGGAACGGAGGAAATGGTAATGGTGCCAATAACCCTGGAGGCAATGGAGGGAATGGCGGCCCCGGAGGAAGTGGTAACAATTCATCCGGTGGCAATGGTGGTCACGGTGGCAATGGTGGTCACGATGGGAACCATAGTACTGTAATTTAAGGAGCTAATTATGATAAAGAAAAAATCATTTTTATTATATCTATTACCTTTATCTATGTTTATCTGTTCTTCACTGATTTATACCTCTTCCATCATCTTTTCCTCAACAGTTCACGCAGCAGGACACGGAAATGGGAGTAATGGGAGTAATGGGAGTAATGGGAGTAATGGGAGTAATGGGGGAGATGGAGGAAACGGAAGTGACTCAGGAAATGGCGGTAATGGCGGTAACGCCGGAAACGGAAGCAACGGAAATGGCGGTAATGGCGGCAATGGGGGAGCTAATGGAGGTAATGGTGGAAATGGAGGAAACGGAAGTGGCTCAGGAAATGGCGGCGACGGCGGTAATGGTGGTCATGGTGGTCACGGTGGTCACGGTGGTCACGGTGGCTCAAATGGTGGACATGATGGACATGATGGACATGATGGATAATTTATATACTAACCAAATAAACTATCACCAATTTAAGTTGGTGATAGTTTATTTCTAATTTTTTCTCTTAAGTAGCACAATAACAACGAGTCGTATCATATTAAGTTAAGTATAACGATCTAAAAACGAAAATAAAGATGACCAACCTTCTCATGAGGAAACCTTACGTGTAATAATCTACACTCTCCGTTTAAAGATAATAAATAAATATGTATCATTACTTAAATTATAATTCACACCATAAAAATCCGCCATACTTTAAATACTCACTTACAGCAACACAAACCTCTAAAAAGTAGACTCTTCATAGTTATCAACCGTACATTAAGATAAAATAACAACATTGACAAACCAATTTATTATCGTGTACTTTCATCATGGATAAAAATACAACAAAGGAAATGAAATGGCTAATATTATTTATTTGACGATTACTGGTAAAACTCAAGGTTTAATATCCTCCGGTTGCTCAACCGAAAACTCCATTGGAAATATTTATCAATGTGGCCGCGAAGATCAGATATATATTTACGAATTAAACCACTCTTTATCTAGAGAACAAAATGTAAATCATTTTCCTGTCACAATAAAAAAACCAATAGACAAATCAACGCCATTATTAGGTATGGCAATATCAAATAATGAAGAATTAGAATGTGTGTTTGATATGTACCGAACAGATAGTAATGGTGGATTGGTTAGATATTTTAGTATAAAAATAACAAATGCCACTATAAGCAACATAGATATAATTTGCCCTAACTCATTAACTCATAATGAAGCACAACCATTAGAATGTGTATCTTTTAAATATAAAAGCATAACATGGCAACATTATTCAGCAGGAACTAGCGGTTATAGCATTTGGGATGATAGGGTTTACTAATCATGTATATAAATAGAAATGATGATTACTTTTCCACTATGGGCGCATTAGCTGCCAGAAGCGTAACGGAGTCATCTCTGGCATTATCAAAATTTCTTGGAAATGTCTCAGTAAAACTGAGATTTCAAAGTGATGTTAAAAAATTCACTGATCATAATTTAGGAATATTATCAAGCGCATCATCTTCTGAATCCGCTAAATCACAAGCAATACAAGATTTAAAGCAAGAAAAATTATATCTTGCTGAGCAAGAAAACACGCTTAGAAATAACATGGCTCAAAAGTATGCAATTATTGAAATAAAAAAAGAAAATGATGTCTACACTTATATTTTAAAGGGGGTAGGTTTAGTTGCTGGAGCTGCACAATTCATCACTGGTGTTGCCCTTGTTACAATGACAAGTCAAACAATAGTTGGTTATGTTGCAGGCTCAGCAATGATAATTCATGGCGCAGGTAATTTCGAAGAGAACTTAACATCAATACTTAATAATGATGCGGATTATAAAGGCTATTTAAAATTAGGCTACGAACATGCTTTTGAATTTATAGGCTCAGATAAGAAGACGGCCAATTTAGTCTATGGAGGGGTGGACATCGCACTTTCTGGATACGGTGTATTTAGAAGTGTATTAAAACCCGAAGCGTGGAGATTATTTTATTATATAAAAGAAGATTACGTTTTAAGTTATAAAACTATGGGCGGATATGCACTTTCATTCGAAATATTAGCAGATGGGGTAACGTTAAAGTCAACCTACGACGCATATAACGACCCCGCAAATAGTAAAAAATAATATATCACAGTCGTTTGTATTTTCTCATAAACACAAACGACCGATAGGACAATTTAAAAGCTGTCATTACTAACGTAAGAGGAAGCAGAATAAATAAAGCAATAAAAAACCCTATAACATTTGCTTCACCCGCCATTAAAAAAAAGTACGCTAAAACTAAGAAAGAAAAAGGAAGAACAAATAACAACCTATAAAAACGACCTTCTAAGCTGATCATTTCATCTAACAATGTAGTTCCATTCTTTTTATTTATAGATTTTAATAACTCCATATCCTTAAAAGTAAATCCACTTTCTTTCATTAATTCTTCTACTTTTTTAGTATCCATTTTTAATTCCGTGTTTATTTGATTCCAACCATCAACAAAAATTATGGAAATGAACTTCAATTGAAATTATGTGGCGTTCATCACCCTATTAATTTTAACTTATTTTTTAAAAAATAGCATTGTAATTTCTATCTAGGTCGTTACAACTATCACCAACTTAAATTGGTGATAGTTTATGTCTGAATCCTTCTTTTAAGTAGCACAATAACGTACCGTCACACTAATCATCAGAACAGCAGCCATGAATTTGATCATGAGGAACCTTATGTTCATATTCTCGCTCGTTTATCACCCGAAGATGGTGTCGAAACGATATAATCAGATAAGCCTGTTTTGCCTGCTCCACGATATGTTGTGGTATTTCTGCTCCCGCATGAGCACCCCCAGGTGCACAACAGGCATAGAACACACTGACGCCTAATAATTTTCCTAAATCAGTTGCTGATATGTTGAGTTTTAACCACTCATGAAACATTTGATCACCCTCGTCATAAGGCGTCATGTCTAATGCTTCAAAATAGATATCCTGCATTGTGGTTTGAAATTCGCCGCGACAAAACTGAATACATTGTCTCGTGTCATCTTTATTTCCTATAACAACAATATCCTTTTTACGGGCTTCCAAAATAAGTTTATCCCAGTCGTTATCTGTTAGGTGTTTCACCTTATCAAGCGAATAATAAAGTTCAAGCCCCAGTGTTCCTTCATACATTTCTATGGGGAGAGAAAGGGGGGAATACGTTATCTTTGGTACAGAGGATAATGCTTTTTCCATGTCGGCCAGAATGGTTTCAACAGTATAGTGTCTCATCTCTATTCCTTAATACGCTTATTACTGGAACAAGTATAGTAGCCGACATTCTCCTCGGACACGTTGGTTTTTTATTATAAATAAGGGGGGGAGGGGTCTCTTTTGACATAGGGGCATCGGTATATTTTAAAAAACGGTGAGAATCTTGCAAGGTTGTCCCACCGGCCGCCATGCGTCATGGCCACCGAATTTCCCATAAGGGGGACTTCCCTGGCGGCTAAAACGTACTTCTTTCACCAGATAGAACATAAATTAACCTATTGATTATTAATATAATTTTAATTATCTAATGACAGTGAAGCGCAGTGTGACAGGCTTTATTGTCTATATCGTAATGAAAAGTTCCCTTTTCTATTCAGTCAATTAGACACAAAAAAGCCCCGCATAGCGCGAGGCAGTTAATAACTGATACATTTTTAATCTATCAAAAAGTATACATTTTGATGCTTCCAGAATATCCCTCTTAAAAGTCCTATCATAAATGTTTTATCAAATCATCTAAGAAATAATGATAGTGTTTTGCCTTTTAAGTTCAGAATAGCAGACATAAAAAAGCCCCGCATAGCACGAGGCATATAATATAGATCACTGATTTTTATTTTATCTCGTCAATTTCTGGAATGGGTTGTTCTTTCATTGCGTCCAGTTCCAGTAACAAATCTAAACGATTGGTAGGATCAAGCTGTAAGAAAAGCGATTTTATCAGCTTATATTGTCGTGCTTGTGGCAACATAGTAAATCCCTCCGCTATATCACACATTTTTGTTACCGCGAGGAATGATTTAGCCTTGATTTCGTCGTCGCGTGTATCTGCCCCTTTCCCGCCATTTTTCGCGTTATCATAGCGACTTTTTGCCGCATTAAATAAACGCCTTAAATTATTAAATACCACGTCTGCATTGACGCATTCGTCTGTATTACTATCAATCGCAGTTGCTTTCAGCTCGCCCCTATCAAACATATCTTTAATTTCTTGTTTGAAAAAGGGTAAAACAGTTTCTAACACTGATCCTTTTTTAACTATTTGAGTTACATAGAAAATAAAAACTTCCGCTTTTAATTTATGATCTGCTTTTGCTACGCGATACACTTCATTAATTAACGTTTTACGCGCGTCTAAACCATTTAGTTTGTACTGATCATGTTTTGCTACTGTCTCTTTCACTTTTTTCATATCCGCAATCGCAGCGGCTGCAATAGTCGCGTTTGCCGCGCTTTTCTTTTGCGTCTTAACGGTATTCGTCAACATAATAAATCCTCTCTCTGTAAGTGGCTATATTGCCTGATATGCAATCAATATAGGTTATTAATTAACCTATGTCAATTTCTCGATACTAATAACAAAAATAAGAATACTGTATGAAATCACATATTTCGTTTTTATAACAATCTGTATGAGGAAAAATGATCTCATTATTCAGAAAGATAAATTCCAAAAACGAAAACATTTCACTGGGTCAATGGGCTATTTTTCTTTTTTTGCGATCACATACGTAAGGTGCCGTTATTTCACCGAGGAGAATCAGATGTTTTTCATACACCGTCAAAATGAATATTAAGTCACTTTTAGTGAATTAATATTCAACCGTATTATTAAGTTATGCTAATACACATAATTTTTTTTTATTCATTCTCTGTGTGCGCGTCACAGAGCAAGCAGCCTATATGACATATCTGTATCCCCGCCGTGTACAGAAATGCGCTGTACGTTATTTATAGAATGATTCTTTCTGTACATTTCAAGTAGCAAGCCGCTCTGTGGGAGCCAGAAGCAAACGAAACATTTATTTAACATGCTGATACATATTATTAACAATCATTATAAATTATTCCTTTCTTTATCAATCAGTTACTGATTAGACATAATACAACTATTTTGTACTTTGATGTGATGTTGTTTGTAACCTGTTGTTATTTAAGTGTGCGCAGGAAATAAAATTTGTATAGACGTTTGCTAAACGTATCGGCGCACCTTATGTCATGTATTATCTCTCTCTGTGTCAGAGATACAGCTATTTTTATTAGAAAAAATCGCAATATAAATGGCATGAGGAAAGAAAAAAGAAGTATGTATATAATATTATTAATTAATAATAAATATATAAATAAACGTATTATTTAGTTCTCTAAATATCGTGCTATTTTTTACTGTTTTTTGCAAAAAAGATCTATCGAGATCTTCGAGCCTAAAAAATTCTCTTCTATGCTTTCTCCCATTCTTTTTATTTCTATTGTTAGCGAGATCTTTTGTTAGTTTTTAGCAAGTGTCATATTGTGTGCAATTTTTCTATTTAACATCTTGATTAAAAACGAGAAAAAAATGCTGCAACGCTTAAAAATACCTACGCAATAAATTGATTTTATTAAATAATTATCTAAAAAGTGGTAGCAAAAATTTAATAGTACACTCTAATTTATCACGTGATTTTTATGCAAAACTGAAATAACAATCTTGTCAATTGACATACTTCTATTTCTTGGAAAAATCAATTACGCCTGATGATACGAAAGGTAAATCAAAACAAGAGGAAATTTTAAGATGAATATGTCAGAACTGACTGAACAGATGAAACCGGAATATGTTTTACTGGATTTATCTAAAGAAGGAACTTTCCCTAAAGTATTTGTGCTAGAAGGCGAATTTCTGCCTGCAACAGAGACACAACTGGCGCGTATCGAATTACGCAGCCGTGATGCGCAAAGTGTTATTTATCACCGAGGTAGTATGGATGCGCAGGATGCCGCATCGACTGCCGTAAAAAAATATTATGAGCACGTAGGCATTACAATAAGTGATACGGTAGTGGAGCATATTGTGTTCGATTGGCCTAAAACAATGAAGTTTACCGCCGTACTTTTTGTTGTTGAAGGCGTATTATGCGCTTTAAAGAAATGAGTATCTAAAAGCCTTAGTCAGAATTATCTAAAATTTTTTTATTTTTCGTTGTGCAAATTACAATTAATTGCAATACTTCTTTTTGTAACTTGCACAGCGATTCCTAGAGGTAACTTATGGCAATAGAAACTATAGATCATTCCACGCTATACCGTTTAGTTGAAGCGGGTGTGGTTAGTGAAGCTCAGGTTGTGAGTACGCTTGGTGGCTGGGTAGTGACAGTGAAATACGGCATGACAGAGTGTTCGTTAACCGCTCAACGCAGTCGTCAGGTACGGCTGTTTAAAAAATTGGAAACATTAGTTAATTACCTGAAAAACGTAGGTATTGCACAGTTTAATGTTGATGCGTCCAACTACAGTTCAGAACACCAGAGCAAGAATGCACGTCCAGATAGAGCCGTGGCGTTAAAACGGGCGCATGAAGCGGCGGCCTATGATGAATGGTTCAGAACACAGATACAAACATCTCTTGACGATCCGCGCCCAGCGATAGTACATGAAGACGCCAAACGTCATTTTGCGTCCCTAAAAGACAATCTACGTAAGAGGATATGATGCGTCTTGAGTGGAAACCTATGGCTTTGGCTGACAGGGAGCAGATTATGGAGTATATCGCTCAGGATAATCCACAGGCGGCGATTGCGCTTGATGATGAATTTGAAGCGTCCGCAGAACGAGCTTGTTTGCAACCTGAGATGTATAAACCCGGCAGGGTAAAAGGAACACGGGAAATCGTAGTGAGGCCACATTATATTCTAGTATACCGTGTTAAACGGGATATATTGATGGTTTTACGCGTTCTTCATGCTGCGCAACAATGGCCGACGACGAAATAACCGGATTTTGGATGGTTGAGGCATAAAATTCCAGAACAGTGATAAGACATAAGGGTCTAAAAGGGGGACTAATGTCACAAGGGGCAAGGTTCGTAGAGAACAGTTATTTAAAAGAAACCACAGAGGCTATGCAGGCGCAGCTAAAAGAAACGGTGTGGTTTTATATGCAGGGTAATCTGGCGGAAACACGGGAACTATTACGTTGGGGGCCGAAGAATCCTGCGTGTCCGCGTGTGTCGGATATTCGGGCATGGATGAAAATACTGGATCTGAATACCGTCGGTATTGCGCGTTTATTTGGCGTCCAGCGGACAACCGTAGCAACAAACTATCTGGGGCCGAAATTGGATAAACAGGTAGGTATGACTGTACCACGCCTGCTGCGAGCCGCATTGTTAACAGGATACTTTAAACACAATCCTGATGCTCCCCAGTATTATGCGGCGATGAGCTTATTGGATGAAATCATCAAAAACGGCGAGCTGGACACCATATGGTGCAAAATTGTGCAGGCTAAACGCAAAGGCGCAAAACCCGAAGTCATTGACCAGTTAAGGCAATCGGCCATTGCGACCATGTGTCCGCAATATCCCGTGAGTTTATCAGACGCGAGCAGTATGACGGGATCGGATAATAAAATTCCCCCCAAAAAAGTACGCCCATCGCGGGAAGTTTATCGGATGGAAGCGGCTGACAAACGGCGCTTAAATAAGGATTACTCACGCCATGTGATTGTTGATGAAGATTTTACGGGCGCGACATTGGACGGCATATACAATGAAACGGTATTCGTAAATTGTATCTTTAATAAAACCACGTTCGTGGGTCAGTTCTATGATGCTGAATTTTACCAATGTCAGGGTACAGAAATCTTACTCAACGGCTTATTTGACCGTGCGCAGTTCTACGAAGCACGATTTGATGTGCTCGAACTAAAAGGATCATTCACCTTTAGCCGTCTAATATCCTCCTTTTTTGGTAACCCCGATGGCATAGAGGCAAAACCGGAGCAATTTGCAGGTGCGGAGGGTATTCTCTCCTATGTGGATATTTCCCTGCCAGAACCCCGAACGATACAAGGCCGCGAAACATTGTCAAAATGGATACAAATTTTTCCTGCAGCAAAAGCATGGTCACGCACCACTCAGCCAGGCACACCAATGGGTGATGTCTTACACGCGGCATATTTTGGGGAATAAGATAGCCCGTGATATTGCGCAGAATAAAATCTGGTATACAGAAGTTGCAGCATATTCTCTAAACGCAATAACTGAGATTGCTTGATTTACGACCACAACATGCGATAATTGTATTAATAGTTAATACAACGGAGGCGATATGAGAAAGATTACAACGATTAGTATGGGCGATCAGCTCGACGGATTTGTTCAGCGTATGATTGAAAGCGGTCGCTATGGAAACGCCAGTGAAGTGATGCGTTCCGCATTGCGTCTGCTTGAACAACAGGAAGCGCATGATGAAGTGATACGCAAGGCGGTTATTGCGGGTCTGGAAAGTGGTGAAAGTGCATTAACCTTACGGGATATTGCGGAGCAGAGGAAGCGTAAACACAATGTATAGACTCTCAAAACAGGCAGCCGAAGATTTTGCCGGAATTTATGACTATACATTCCGGCAATTTGGTGAAGCTCAGGCTGACCAATATACGGAGGCATTAGAAGAGTTCTTCGATACATTAGCCAGAATGCCGCATATTGGGAGGGAATACGATGTTGTTCCTGACGTTATGCGCATTGAGTTTCACAAACATACGATTTTTTATAAGATCCGAGAAAACGATATTTTCATTGTGCGTATCCTCCATCAACAAATGAATCACGCTCATTACTTCCTCTAAATAGGGAAATAATAAGCGTGATTTTTCATATATTCTTTTCTTCGTTTAAGATTAAATCTCATTTACATGATGATGCAACTTCTCCTGATTTTGTTTATATAAATACAACGTCTGGATATTTTCAATTTCAACCATAATTAAAGAGATAGCCCATGCTGATTATGGCATGGGCTATCTCTTTAGCCCCCTAATTTGACATACACACTCTACTTGAGAAAATAACCTGACTGAATTAGGTCAAACAATAATCGTTTGATTGTCACCTATTTATCTTTAATAACTCAATTAATTGAGGAGTGACTTATGCTTTCAGGTATAGAACCCATCACGAAAAAGGAAATCAGATATGACAGAATGCTGGCTTTTTTACCCCGTCATTTTGGTCATTATTTTATGAATGCAGAGACCTATCTTTATAACTGGATGGATAGATACGCCGAGGATTATAACGGGGATTCTTATTCATATTATGAACTCTCTAATCAATCAATATTAATTTGTCCTGATAGTGGCTATTCGTTATGGTCAGAAAATGGTTCATCTTTTAAAGATTTATCACCAGAACAAGTTGGTATTACGGCAACCCTATTTTTACTGAATCATTTCATTTTTAAGACCTATGAACAGGAACCGAAAATGTCAGAGCAATTTAGTCAAAAATACGAGGGTTTAATGGATTATGGTGCAGGTTTAGGGCAAGAAATCTGGACACCAATACGCGCTTTAATTGATTAGTTGCTCCCTTCTGACAGAACATCCTTTCATAAAATAAAAACAGCACCTATCTCATTAATTCTATGGGTTATATTCCGTACTCATTTGACATAGGTGCATACAAAAAGAGAATAGTATTCATCGAAAAGAAATATTATTTATCTGCGAGGTCTGAATATGACACCTGCTATTTTTGTCACGACAAAAAAACGTTTCGCACAAGATCCTAGTCACGGACGCTGGTTTGATCTACTGGATTATACGGATGAAGACGATTTTTTAGAGAACATTAAGACTTTTTACGGGGAACTGGATGAAGACGATAGTTACTTTTTTCCCGATTGGATAGATATTCCCAAAGAAGCACTTAAAAAAGAGGGGCATCTGAACTGGGAATATATAGACGTATTATCTGAGTTAAGTGGCGATAGCCAAGACGCCTATTATGAATACTGTACGAATCTTCTTTATATCGTTGATAAAGAAAAATTTGAAGACGCATATATTACCACACTTGCACCATTAGAATCAGAGAGCGATTTTATTATACAGTACGACAGCGATTTTTTAGATGATGAAGCGATCCCTGAGATATGCAGGTTATATTTTGATTGGGAAGTCTATACACGGGATCGATTTATAGATACCTACATATGTTACGGGCAACATGTTTTTTATCAAATATAATTAACGTAGGCGATAACAGGAGAAAAAGTGATGGCAAGATTTATTACTTTGCCAGCTGGTCAGGTTGTGAATACGGCAAATATTGTTTATATAACCAATGTAATGAAAGTACAGCGCGACACCTCCGGTCAGATTGTTGCAATGACTCTAAAAGAAATTGAGAATGCGCCAGAGCAGCACTGGTATGCGTTTCGCGTAAATATGATCGATTATCATATTTGGGTATTCGGACAAAATGTTACTTCTGAGCATTCCGCTCAGAACGTTCGAAATAGTATCACCACGCAATTAACCACCGTCTAGGAATAATGCCTATGTCAGAGCTTCAATTCGAAACGAGAACGTCGGCTGTTGTCTCTACCGCACACTTATCACAGTCAGACATAGAATTACTCACACAGTACAGTCAGAATGCCCCCGACGAAGGGGATATAGTGGTACGTATCCATAAGGAGGGAGTCGAAATCTGTCTGGCAACAGACGCACATTTAGCGTGTATGGAGAACATAGCAGATACTCTTGACTTATCTGATGGTTTTCTCAATAATCTTCAACGAGTGAAAGAGACGTTGCCAGACCTTTATTCTATCGTGTTTGATCAAGATGCTTTCTTAGTTTCCGGTTTAATCGAATTTGAGTGGTAGTCCAAAAGTTGGGTGATGAATTATTCATTCCTATTCAGACATTTTTAGCTCCATCATGATGGGGCTATTTTTTTGTCCGTCATTTGACATACAAGCCGTACTTG
Source organism: Xenorhabdus sp. KK7.4 (assembly GCF_963876465.1). Classification (NCBI taxonomy): domain Bacteria; kingdom Pseudomonadati; phylum Pseudomonadota; class Gammaproteobacteria; order Enterobacterales; family Morganellaceae; genus Xenorhabdus; species Xenorhabdus sp. KK7.4. The sequence goes on along the minus strand of NZ_CAWNQF010000071.1, from coordinate 2,365 downwards.
AGAAAATAGAGATATCTTTTTAAGAGGAGAAAACTATGTCTGATTATTATAAAGAATCAAGACCGCGTTGCCTTGTTTGTAAAGGACACGGTTGTTTTATTTGTAATGAAACAGGTTTAATATCCGAATTAAGTTATTACAATGAAAAATCTGTGCTGGCGAATACCGTATTCAGTACATCTGATGTGGATAGTTTTATTATGGCTATCTGTGCAAAAATAAAGAAAGTGATACAAACGGGCATAAAAGTGTCTTCTTTAGAAAAACAACCACTTGATGAATTTATATGGCAATTAAAAAAGGAGATCAGGGTGAATACCAATGACAATATATCACATTCGGATATTGCGACATGGTGGATGCTCAATGAAGAGGCATTACCCACCAAAGAAGCAATAGAAGAATGTTATCTTTTAATTGAACTGCGCACAGAGTGTGACATGGGTGAAGCATGGTGTGAAGAGCGTAGAGTGATTAGGGATGATTATTTTGATGATTATTGCATTGAAGAATTATATGAATTAGGGTATCTCGCTTATCGAAATGGAAATATTAAAAAGGCAGCATGGTTGGAACAATTTATTGACAAAGAAAAATTAATAAATGCTATACAATACGATTATAAATCGATTATTTTATCAAATGGAGATGAATATTGGGTCTATAATCAATAGATATTTATAAAATAAAATCAGGAGATTAACATCATGAAAAAACAAAATAAGAAATTGAAAATCAGCATTCATCATTACAATGAATTAAAACGTATTTATTTAAAAGGTATATCAGAGTTTGCAAAAATAAAAAATGAAGATATTGCAAAGTGTTATGGTCGTGTTCAGATAGCATTGATGACAAAGAAAGATAAAAGTGTCGATGAAGTGAAAGAACACGCCCGCCATTTTTTCTTTTCATTAGTTATTAATGATGAACCCACAAAATACAATGATTTTTATAATCCAGCAACGGATATTGGCGGCTTTCTTGGTACATTGTTAACGTATCTGACGGAGAAACAAATCGATCAGGCCCTTATTCGTATTTTAGAGGAAGCAGGTATTGAAAACCAAAGCGGCGGAATTGCCGAAGCCAGCATAGAAGCACACCGACAGATGGAATTTATCATTCAGGAATTAAATGCGTTCAGAGAAGAACAAAAAGACAAAAGAAAACGAAATTTTTCCCATAAAAATGAAAGAATGGGAAAAACAATACATTAAAAAGAGAGTTAATATATGAAAATGAAACCAGAACATTATCAAGAATTAAAACGGTTATATATTCACACAATAAAATCCGTTGCTTCTTCTGATGAAAATAATTTATCTGACACTTATGATCGTTACTTAGAACAGGTAGATGCACCAAATGATCAACGTAAAAATAGTCGCTTACGTTGGTATTTTTATTTCATCGCAATAAATAAACCAGGAGTTTATTCTGACTATTATCAAAACGGACAAAGTGGATTTAAAGGAATATTGTATTCTTATTTGAATGACGATCACATTGATACCGCGCTAAAAAAAATAGTAACAGAACTGAATTTTGAACCCATTTAATGGTATTTTTACAGCTGTTTTTTTACATACACACCGTATTGAACAATAATAAAAAGGAAACAAAAAGAAAACACAAGGAAAATAGATGACCATTAAAACCTTTTCCGCCGTCACACAAAAGCAAATTGTAAATAGACATCAATATTTCCAGAGCATATCCTGTTTAAATCGGCATATGTAAAGGTATACCGTTATGCAACACACATTAAAAGAAGCCTATCCGACACAGGAAAAGGCACGTCATGTTGCACAAAGGATGGCTAGTGCGGCAGGTGTGCCTATTTGGATTTATCATCGAAAACACAAATGGTTTGTCAGTGGTACAGTGAATTTGTACGGACACAGACCGCTCATTCCAACAGTAAAAGAATTCAGACGCAAACACCCGATTTATACTTACTGGAAACGAACTGATATCCCTATAGTCCATTACATCAGCTTATATGCTGGGAAATATTACATGCTTGTGGATAATGTGATTACCACAGTCCCGTTTTATACGCTAGTCTATTTATTATCACAAGGCAGTTTGTTGGTGATATCACGGACAGATGAAGATAATACAGCAAAAGAAGTGACGTATTATTTGCGACGTTATCTGACAGATCAGGTCTTATACCGTTCTGTCGGTTTTCGTGTCTTTATCGTTCTTGCGGATAAAGATTGGGATATTCTGAAAACAAAGATGTATAACGCTGCGTTGATTTATGACGCGCTATGGAAGCCACCGGTTGGTATAACACAGGAGGAATCATGGCACGTACCCCCGAATCAAAAGTTAAGGAACAGGTCGATAGTTTACT
>NZ_CAWNQF010000070.1:0-77121 GCF_963876465.1 Xenorhabdus sp. KK7.4 | reverse complement strand
TTTGGACAATTTTTCTCATTTGACGCCGCTCATTGCGCGGAATTGGTGGTACGATGGCCATAACTCAGTCCTTCCTTTTTGTGTTTTTTTGGTTTTGCGGTTAAAAAGTTCGCAAAAATAGGACTGAGTTTCTTTGATTCGCCTACCATTTTGAAAAGCTATTTAGTAGTGAGGAATATATTATCACCAAATCATTACCTGATTCATTTTACAATACACCATTGAATGAATTGTTATCATTAACTCACCGTAACCAGTTAATACTGGCGGGTTTTATGAGTCATATGTGTGTCACTGCAACAACCATTAAAGCATTAGAGTTAGGCTATGAAAATTTTGTCTGTACTGATGCCTGTGCCAGTCGAGATCTGAAATATATTGATGGTTCAATAATTGATGCAGATTCAGTACATAGAACGGCGATGGCGGCTTTGAATGATCGATACGCAACGCTGATCGATTGCGCCAGTGTGATAAGATAATTACCTCATGCTTACCCCAAAAAAGATTATTTTTTACGCAGTGCTGGCACTGCCACTTACCATTATCTGGTTCCCCATGTAGGTCGAATAAATGATGAATACAAAACATCAACACTCCCTAATAAATAATGTCAATAAAGCAGGTAACCCTGCAATAAATGCAAGAACAAGTAAAGATATAGAATAATTCAGCATCAGTAGTAGGTGAGCAATAAGTGGTCCTATACTTGCTCCAACAAATAGTACAAATGTATAGAGTGATATGGCTGTTCCTCTATATTGTTGTTCTGCCAGAACAGCAATTACGCCAACCAGAGAAGGGACACTGAATGCACGTCCACCAATAAAAATAACACTGGAGAAAAGTAATCCCCAGACGCTCCCAAAATAAACAGTGACCGAGGACAATATTAATCCTACTGCTGCAATTAAAAAGCTCCACCGGACAAGCGATATCGCACCTATTTTTTGTATTATCCAGGGTGCAAGCAGAGAAAGAAACATCACGGGTAAAACAATCAGCCTCGTAGTGAAAGGTTCTATACCCATTATGGCAAATTTTTCGCTGTAACTTTCGTCCATCATGATATAAAAAGCAACTAAAGCTGATAACGTGCATAGTGTACTGAGATACAACCACTTTAAGTTTTTCTCAAACAATATTCCCGGTATTTTCCTATAAATATCAAACAGTGTTGTTTTGTGATTCTCTTCTACTTGATTGTTTTCCTTATCCCTGTGAACAACAAAATAAATCAAAATAATTGATCCAAAATAAATAGGGACCAGCACAAGCTCGATAGTATTAAAACCATAATGACTGAATTTTATAGCATAAAGCTGGGCAACAATGCTCGCTGTTAAAAAACCCAACGACATAAACGATATTGCTCTCGATTTCAGCGTAGAAGACAGGTTCTCATTCAGGTATGCCAGTATAATGGGCGGATAACAAGAAGCGGCAAGTCCCTGTAATACCCGGAGTGTCAATAACTGGCTAAAACTAGAGCAAAATCCAACCAGAACGGTGAATAACAGAAAAAAGATAAAGCCGGTTAGCATGACCAATCTACGACCAAAGCGGTCTGAAAGTGGGCCTGACAATAAAAAACCTGCCGAATAACCGATGCTGAAAGCGCTGCTCACCCACCCAGCCATGTTTTTATTGTTGTTAAAATGCTGGGTTATCTCCGTAAGGATCGGAATCGGAATGTAAATCTGACCTACTACCGTAAGGCCTGTTAATGCTAAAAGTACACTGATAAGTAGTGGGTACCGATGCAATGTTCGGATTGACATCCTTACATCTCCTCAATTGTTGGAACTACGATGCCATTTTGGTAAAGCCACCCAACATATTGAACAGTACTGATACAAATCGATACGAACTGTTTTGTTTCAATTTAAGTGTATGGGGGAATTTCGGGATTTCAAGGAGAAGGAGTCGTGTATTCAATGGTGATTGGTATATTCAGTTAAACAGTGTTGGTGATCCGTTTGTGGCTGGTGATTTTAGGCTTAACTCAAAGGTTTTTGAATGCGCGGTATTAGATTATTTTGCTAAACTTTGGAATGCTCCTGACCGAGATAGCACCACACCGGGAGAGGGCTATTGGGGCTATGTCTTGTCAATGGGAAGCACCGAAGGAAATTTATATGCACTGAGCTTATTAGTAGAGTTTTTTGCGTCACGTGGTTTCCCTATAGTGGTAAATTTCAACTATGGCGCAACCTTTAAGGGTGCACTTGATGATGTCAGCGGCGCAATTGATTTGCTGCTTCCCATACTTGAAAAGCACGGTCTTAAGGATAGAACCCTTCAAATTACACTGGAAAATGGCAAAGTTGTCAAAAGTCCTCGAAATGGCTACTGGTTCCACATTGATGGTGCACTGGGTGCTGCTTATGGTCCATTCTTAGAAAAAGCGAGAGAGTAAGGAATTGATATTGGTGTAGGGACGCTTCCTTCATTTGATTTCAGAAATCCAATTCACTCGAAGGTAAGAGTTCTCCCTACCCTTCTTCAGAAGTAAAAAGTAATTTCTATTTTGGAGAACAGAGTGACATTTTAAATTTTAAATAACAAAGGGTTGAGAAGAAACAGAACAGCAACCACCGTTAAGTGGTTACTAAAAGTGACTATTTAATTATGGATCAATAATTACACCCTTAATTAATCACTTTTTTTCAGACTGAATTAACCTGTCAAAAATATCAGATGGTATTGCAGTTATTTTCTTTTTCTGAAGATCAACAAAAAACAATACAACCTCACACTGGTTAATGACTTCTCCACAACGGTTACTGATGGACTGCTCTATCTTCAGGCGTGTTTTTCCCATTCCAGTTATCACTGTTTTTATGTGAAGTAAATCATCAAGGAAAGACGGAGAAAGATATTCGAGGCCGATTTTCCTGACAGCAAAGACACAGTTTCTGTCAGCTAAATTTCCGGATTCAATGCCGAGTGAGCGAAAAAACTCAGTTCTGGCGCGGTCATAAAAGTTAACATATGCCCCATGATATACAACACCCTCAGCATCTGTATCACTGTAGTAAACCCGCAGATTAAAACCCACTACGTTATCTCCTTTATTTATTAAATAATTAAAGTCTGTTCAAACTTAATGTTTAATGTTTTGAGACTTCTCAGAACCAAGTTTTCGGTCTGCCACACCACTGGTGAACTGACAGTAAAAGAGGGAAACCGCTGCAAAAAAGCGTGACACAGGATATCCATTTGCCTGATGGCCAATTGTTGCCCAAGACAGTTGTGTAGCCCGGTACTGAAACCAATGTGTCTGGTTACATTACTGCGGTCTATATCAAATCTGTCAGCATTAAAAAAAGCATCCTCATCCCGGTTTGCAGAGCCCAGACAAAGCAGAAGGATGTCACCTGCTGCAATCTCACTGTCACCAACCCGGCAGGAATGGGTCGCCATTCTTCTGGTGATCTGTACTGGTGAGTGCAAACGCATGGTTTCGTTTATAGCCAACTTAATTTTTTGCGGTTCTCGACGAAGTCGGTTTTGTAACCCGTTATCACAGGCCAGCTCCAGAAAAAAACTGCCTGTCAGCGATTCGTTGGTTTCACTGGTGGCAACAAGAATATTAATGATATCCGCAAAAATATTTCTCTTAACTTCATCGTGATTATTTCCATAGCCGCTTAAAAGTGCCCTGTAAAAAAGAGAATTTTTTAGCTGCTGCCCTTCATCCAGCATTGCATCACACAATACTGAGGCACGATGCAGGAATTCAATCCCGTCATTAAAATCTTCAAAAGAGAGTATGCCTGGCGCTTCAAGCAAAGGACGTACTTTCTTCTGAGCTTCAACGAAAAAATCCAGTTGATCATCATTAAGATTCAACCAATGTGAAAATATTTTCTGCCAGAATTTAGTCGCTATATCACTCATTATTTCAATATTATTCCGGCCGGCAATATTATTCAGAATAATATTCACCTCCTGCTCAATAATGGTTTCCAGCTCCTTCATATATATTCCAGTCACAAGAGGCATCATTACTTTTTTATGCATCCGGTGAGATTCTCCTTCCTGAAGAAGAAGGACATTATTCAGCATACTCCGGACATTTTCAGGTAATGAACTTTGTCTGTCGCGGATATATTTTTCATAAGTATGAAATGCACCTATTGCTTGAATATTTTTATTAAGCAATAAATTTTTTATGTCATTGTGCTTTGTTATCAGCCAATGACCACCGACTTTGCTGACGGGTTCATTTATCCTTAATTGTCTATAAATATCATAGGGATTATTCTGGAATTTTTTAGAACGTGGGTTAAACTTTATTCTTTCAGCCATATATTCTCCTTCATTAAGATGGCGACCAAAATGCGTTCCTTTAGCCTCGCTATTTAATTGATAATTCCGCCCCCTCTAAACACCAATTAAAATTTGGCGTGTAATTTCACATGATTTTATTAGATTGCGCTGCAATAAATATTGTTATTAAACTATTAAATAATGTTATTCCAGAATTTTATTTCTATATTGGCTTTAATGATTAAGAAATTTTTGTCCAATTTCATTCTAACGACAACATCTCAAAAAATACTTTCTCTGAACATTGTCGTTATGAAAGTTATAAGCCAAGTTCATTGGCGATGATATTACGCTGAATATCTGATGTCCCTGAATAAATGACGGATGCAATGGAGTTGCGTAATTCTCTTTCGGCATGACTGTCAGCAAGATAACCCTTTGCTCCGTAGATCCGTAATGCATCCATTGATAACTGTGTGTACGTTTCAGACACGAACAATTTTGCACAAGCCGCTTCCATCGTGGCATCTTTCCCTGCGTCTTTTAAGCGTCCCACCCGATAGACGAGTTCACGTGCAGCATCCAGATTAACCTTCATGTCTGCGATACGATGCGATATAGCCTGATTTTTCCCGATGGGCTGACCAAACTGTTTCCGTGTGCGTGCATGGGTGATGCATCCGTCAAGGCTGCGGCGCATTGCTCCCAAGGCTGTCGCGAGAATACATCCACGCTCATACTCCATGGCACTTTCAAAGATCTTAATACCCCGTCCTTCCCGCCCTAATATGGCATCCGCGGGGATACGGCAATCCTTGAGTATAACCCGCCCCATTTGTGCGGTACGTAACCCCATTTTTTCCAGCGGCTGACTGACCTCTATACCTGGTGTGGATGATTCGACAAGAAAGGCGGTGATACCCAGAGGGCCGAGTGTGGGATCAATTGTGGCATAGATAACATAAAGGTCAGCAATAGGAGCATTTGTGATATAAGTTTTCACTCCATTAAGAATATAACAATCACCACTTCTTACTGCGTGAGTGCGCATGGAGAAAACGTCGGAACCTGCTTCATCTTCTGTCGAGCCATTAGCACCGATTAACGATCCATTTAATAGACCAGGCAAGAAACGAGAACGTTGGGCCGGCGTACCGTGGATAGCAAGTTGCATCGTCACTGTCCACAGATGAGCGTTGAGTGAAAACAATAGTCCCATATCTTCGCAACCGTATCCCAGACCTTCCATGATAGACAGAAGATCAGATAATGAGGCCCCTTCACCACCATATTCTTCCGGTATGGACATTTTAAGTAACCCGAAATCTGCGCATTTTTGCCAACCTTTCTGGAAAAACGTCCCGTTACGATCAGAGGCTGAGATATCTGTCTTCAATTGCTCATGAGCAAAACGTTCGGCTTTATCACGCAATAATAACCGTTTTTCATCCAGTTGATTTATCATGGTTTCGTTGCTCCAAAAATTGTTGTTTCAGAAATTGATAGTTAGTTTTACCCGTAGAAGTACGTGGAAGTTCAGGCAGGTAACTGAAATAGTCAGGGAGCATGTATCGTGCAAGCCGTTTATGACAATACTGACTCAGCTCTGTCAATGATAGCTGGGGATCATAAGACACCAGAAAAGCAGTAATTACCACTTCTCCATCTATCTCTGTACTGATAACTGCACTGTCAGAGAGTTTAGGGTGAGTTATCAGGCATGACTCAATCTCATCCAGTTCCATCCGGTATCCATGGCGCTTGATCATGCGATCGCGACGTCCCATGAAAATGTAACCTTCTGGTGAGGAACGAACTACATCTCCCGTGTTGTACCAATATTTGCCGTTAAGGTTAAAGATACTCTGGGCGGTTTTCTCCTGATCATTCCAATAACCAGAAGAAACAGCATCTCCTGAAACACATAACTGACCTGATTCACCTTCCGGCACAGGCTGAAGATGTTCATTGACAACAATCGTTTCACAATGAGTACAAGGACTGCCAATGGATAATGGCTCCAGACGATTTTCCGGAATAGGGACAGGTACTTGGTAGACAGTACATACATTAGTTTCTGTGGGACCATACAAGTTGAAATAATCGGCTTCAGGCCACAACTGCATCAACTTACGTAATTTGGTAATTGGGAAAACCTCTCCTGCAAATAGTACGAGACGTAACTGGTTAGGGATATGACCTTTTTGACACTGCTCAGCCAAAATTCCCAAAATTGCAGGAGCAGAATACCAGATGGTAATTTCTCTGCGGGCAATAAATGAAGCCAGATGGCGTGGGCTTGCGGCAAGATCAGTATCAATCAGATGAATGCAGGCTCCATTCTTCACAGAGACATAAATGTCGAAAATTGACAGGTCAAAATGAAATGGGGCGTGACTGGATATTTGATCTTTTGCCGTCACCCGGAAGAAATCTGAAGCCCATTCAACGAAACTAACTGAGTTACGATGGCTTATGACTACACCTTTCGGGATACCAGAAGAACCCGATGTGTACAGTATGTAGGCAGGATGATCCGCATCAGGTGTACCGCGCGGATAATTAAGCTCTTTTTCACTTTTTTCCGTGGATCGTTTTTCTATAGATAAAATATCCCGTACCTGTAATTCCCCGCTTGTTTTTTCTCCAACTTCCTGTATCACAATGATCTGAGATTGAAAGTCAGGGGCAACTTGTATCAGGTATGCGGCGGACTCGGGATCAGTCAGAATGCAACGAACTTGACAATTATCAAATACAGCGAATGCCCGCAAAGCGGAGCTATTCACATCGGCGGGTACGTAGACAGCACCTAAACGGAGTACACCAAAAATGGCAGCAAGGGTTTGTGGTTTCTTGTGCATAAAAATACCAACACGATCACCCATCACAACGTCTTTTTGGTAAAGAAAAGTCGCAACTTGATCCGCAGCATCAGAAAGCTGCTTATAACTCATTGTTGAATCGTCAGAACCAATGACTGCACAAGCTTCGGGATATAGTAAGACAGAATCATCTAAGTACTTAGCCAGATCGACTGAAGATCCAGTTTGTTCCTTTAATACTGTCGCTATCATTGCTTGTCTGCTTCTGATGAACTATTATCCGATAATTTTTCAACTACATAGCATGATATTTCACGAATAGTCGTAAAACGTATTCTTGGATCACTGACACCAACGATAATATTAAACTCATCTTCAATGAATGAAACCAGACGCATCATTGCCAAGGATGAAAGTATCCCTGATTCGCCTAAATTCAGATCATCAGTAATATCAAGGTCATTTCCTTTTAGGATATCGTCGATAATAAAAGCCCGGATTTTAGTCAAGGTATTAGTCATAATAACTTTCTCTATCAGTCAGTAATTAATGTAATGGATTAAAAATGTTCACAGTGGGTTTATAGCAGGCTCATCTTTTTGCATGAAGGGGCCAGAATAACGTCAGGCCAGCGGAGTATGGCTGCTGAAGCTTCTGCCTGACCACCAAACCCGTACAGAAGTACGGTATCTCCGGGTTTAATGTCACCGGCAGCAGCGGCTGTATATGCATTGAATGGCATCAACACCGGCCCGATATTAGCAACCTGTGGGAAAGTATTTACCACACGGTTAAGTTCTACTCCTAATGCATCGGCCGAAAACTCTGCGTGCCAGGCTGTCGGAGTATTCACAACGACAAAGTCAATATCTTTCAATTCAAGCCCGGCTTTTGCCAGAGCACCCTTTGTTGTCTGTACGAGATACTCTTCAGCTGTGGCCCGTAATACGTGGGAGATAGAGGGATCTACACGCAAACGGATTTTTTGCCTGAGGGGGGTTGTTCCAGAGGTATCCTCAACTGCATCAAGCAACCAGGTGCCACAGGTTTTTCCTGTGTGCAAAGATTCCGCTCCCAGTAGACCAAAACCATTTTCAACCGGCCCGACCAAAAATGCTGCCGAAGCATCTCCGCATAAACGCAGGGTGACATCGTCAGGTTCGATCGCCCGCGATAGTCTGGATGTAGTTATGACTAAAACTCGTTCTTTTAACCCTGCTTGCACCCAGGCACAGGCTGTCAATAATGCTGTCATGGAACCACCACAGGTTGCTTCTATGTTAAAAGCACCGCCGCCAGTTCCAATTAGCTGAGCAAGATACCCGGCATCACCTGAACCAATCCGATCCGGAAACATTGACACTGAAATCAGACAATCTACCTCTGCCGAAGAAACACCCGCAGCACCCAGTACACGATGTGCGGCTTTAACGCCGAGCTCCACACTTCCTTCGTTAGTTGCTGCTATTCGGCGCTCGACACTACCGAAAAAAGGATCGTCCAGATAACGTTCCATCGCGGCATCATAGGGGTTAATTTTACGACGACCGGATACATCACGTGATCCCGCTACTGTTATTGACTGCTCTTGAGGTATATCTTCACACCACCAATCATTTGTACGCACCTCATCAGGCAAATATACGGCAATCGCCTGAATTCCTGCTGCTTGCATATAGTCTCCTCATATAATTAAAGCGGATTACCTAAAATCATGCGCATGAATTTGCGTTCTGATTTGCAGGCAATAAAATAAATTCGAACTAAAAATCAGTTGTATGATAAATGCAAAAGTTCACTTTAAATACTCTAAATTTATTGAACTATTAAATTGATGATTCCAGTCAATGCCTTTCTAAATATTAATTAAAAATGGTCGTATAATTTCACATTATTTTATTGAATTACGCTGCAATAAATATTGTTATTAAACTATTAAGTAATGTAATTCTAAAATCGGTCACAAATTCAATTTGTTGATTTATCTTAAATATAATATTCTCTTTCGATAAAAGTCCCGATGACTTTGTCATGCATTTCTATGGATTTTGAATAACTCAATATTTTACAATTCAGTCTGTTAATTCGGTTTCAGAAGGTGAGATTTTCACGTTCAATACGCTGTGTGAAGATTTTTCCAATGAGGGATTTACCTATGGGCAATACATTGTAAGCCTTGAAATGATCGGTACACCAAAACGTGACGTTAAGACGCGATAATTTCTCGATGAGCTGAATTTCAACCTGTTCCAGTGGTAATGAGGTTACACACCGTGGGGACAGTTTTTTAAAACGCGAACGATGGTATTAATATGCAGTGACCGGGCGGTGTCACGGCTGCCAGCATTATTTATTATAGGGCAGACAAAGATAACACTGACATTCACTTTGACCTATATCCTGTTTTCTCACCAACTCAGTTTATTGACAAAATCAACATTTCACTTCTACCATCGCCACTTGATTTCCTTAAAAGGGAGGTGTATGCACGAGGAGGAGCAAATTGAATATGTGACCAATAAGGAGGGATTTACCCCCCCCTATTATCTTACTAAACCCTAATTTAATTCTGATTAAATTGGACTGGCGAATCTATATCAAGCAAGTAAGATGTAATATTACTGCGGATATATTCATTTTTATCTGTTGGGTATTTAAGCCACGCCTGCTCTAAATATGGGATCACCTCTTCATAATACTGTTGCGTCTTTGCTAACGTTTGAATAGCTACTAACGCCACTTTCTCATCATCCGAAACCATAAATTCAAAAAATAACGTCATTTTCTGATTCAATAATGGATCATAGGAAGCTGCATAAATCGCAGTTGATACCAACTCTTTATCAGCACAGCTAAATAAATGTATAAATTGTTCAAACATTAACCACATTTAACTCTTTTAATATATAGCCAATGAAGCGTACTGTATCTCTATCGGTGCTCTTTGCTAATGTCTCAATTAGCTGTTGTTGGAACAGTTTTAAGTTAGTTTTATGCTGAAAGAAAACAATTTTAGCAGCCTGACTGACGATATTATTATTGTTGTTTTTCAGGTCATCCAATAGGTAACAAGTCGTTCTCTCTGGCGCAAATTGCGCTAGTATTTTTAATACATATGGGTAAACATCATTATGCCCCTGTTCTACTATTCCTTCGAGTATATCCGCACCTTGTTCAGATAATATTGGTAATTTATAAAAACTTTTTATCACCTGAATTCGTTCTTCATCTGTCTGCATATTTTGGTAAGACACCAACAAGGTCTCTTCACTACCGCCCATATTATGGCCAAACCAGCTAGTATTATATTCTTGGATCACCTCATCCAACCAGCGTTCATACCAATCGAGAAAACTTTTTTCATAAGAAAAAAAGTACGGCTTATCTGAATCACACCAATGGTGGGTATATAAAATTCGCCCTGCATATTTACCGGTAATCACCAACAATAAATCATATTCACAACCACAAGTGCCCAAATAAAACACCCCTTGATGGATAAGATGATCTCTTTCGTCAAATTCTTCATCAGAGCAATCATCATCAATTTGGCTCATAACCTGCCATTCTTGGTCACTCATGGTTGGTGATAAAATAGAAGGTAATGCGGCGGTTTGGTCATAACGACTTTCACTATCTTCAAAACGAGCAATACCATAATATGGCCCTGCTCCTCCGTTTCCTATTTGAGTCAGAAACAAAATAAAGTCTTCTGGTAATTGTGCCCCTGTTCTTTTTTGCCATTTCTCAATTTCTGCCAGTGCGATAGGTGGATTTAAAACATATTTGTGCCTATCCGAAGCAAATAACTCAAATTTTTTATCTACCTCTAATGCTAAAGGTAGCTTGAGCTGTACTCTTTTCACTTGGTCATTTGGGTAAGCGAGATTTATTTCTAGCCTTGCTTGTGCAGGTGTTAATGATCTTTTTTGGAACAAATTTGATATAAAGCACATTTTAACTGAATATCCTAAATTTTATTATTTTCAACAAAAGAGATAATCAAAATTGTTATTCTCTTGAATACTAAATCAATTAAACCTGAACTAGAAATAACTATCAATCCATCTTTATAGCTTAATTTATAAAAAAATTTGAAAGTATATCCATATGTTCGATTTTAACTTTTTGATATTTCTCCAGTGTCAACCAATGACTAACGTCTTTCACCATGCTACACACATGAGATTGCGATAATCGGATTATGGAGCAGTTCGTTGCCTGCATGAACTGTGCATTTTTTGCCGATGAAAGCATGATGATATCTGTTTCAGATTGACCATACAATTGCTCGTTCCATGCCTATTCTATCAACAGCTGCCAGCCGACTGATTTAGCGATTTTTCCTGCCCACAATACTTAGCCCTGACAGTTCAGTCTGAGCTTATTTAGCATGCAATGTTAGAGTAATTTTCTATTCCGATTCTTACACAACCAATAAAAAAGAAAACCGCCTATAATTTAATGTTTATCCAGCAGTATCGCCGAGTAAGACGATGAATAAAATAAACTATTACTTACATCAGAGAATATAACTCACGAAATATTATTTATTTTAAATTCACTTCACATTGAATGAATGTTTATTTCATTTTTCAATGGTTATTATTTATCTCATCACCAGAATAAATTTCCAAGAAAAGTAACCGATATAAGCTAACACAGCGACCTTATTGCCACTGTTAGAGAGGGCCATCGTAATCGACGTTCCATTCTGGCTATCAGCATTATTTTTTCTAACCGACGATCATTTACGGCAAAAGGGTAACGCATACTGTGCTATATTTGTTAAGTTAATTTAAACTAAATTACTCTTCTTATGGTTTGATTATTTTGCTTAAAACGTTATCAAATTCACATAATCACTATTATTAGAGTTTATTCGTATTACTATTTTTAGCAAAATGCATCATCTTTTTATACCCTAAAAATATTAGGGCTACGTGTATTACAAAGGAAAAAACAACGTTATGAAAATGAAAGCTCTTGTTGCGGTAGCTGTTTCGGCTGTAATGCTGGCGGGTTGTCAGAATCTTGATCATGGAATGCTGGCCAGCTCTGGGATGCAATTATTCAAAGCCGCAACGCTAAATGATTCTGATGTCAAACAACTCTCTGACCAATCATGTAGAGATATGGATGCACAGAATAAAATTGCCCCCGCATCCAGCCAATACACTAAGCGTCTGAACAAAATTGCCAAAGCATTAGGACACGAAATTAATGGTACTCCTGTTAACTACAAGGTTTATCTGACTGATGATGTTAACGCATGGGCAATGGCTAATGGTTGTGTACGCGTATACAGCGGCCTGATGAATATGATGAATGATAATGAAGTCGAAGGTGTTCTGGGCCATGAAATGGGGCACGTTGCATTGGGCCACTCGCGTAAAGCAATGCAGGTTGCCTATGCAGCCGTTGCTGCGCGTACCGCAGCAGCATCAGCCGGTGGTGTCGCAGCACAGTTGAGCGATTCTCAACTTGCAGATCTGGGGCAAAAGCTGCTCAACTCGCAGTTTTCACAACATCAGGAAAGTCAGGCTGATGACTTCTCTTATGAACTGCTGAAAAAACGCAATATCAAAACTGAAGGCTTAGCAACCAGCTTTGAAAAACTGGCTAAACTAGGCAGTGGTGAAACCAGTATGTTTGATTCACACCCACCGTCAAAGGAACGTGCTGGACACGTTCGTAATCGTATCGCAGCCGATAAGAAATAATAAGTTCTGCCCTGATTGAAGCGGTGACAATGGCACCGCTTCAGACTGCTGACAGCCAGAGATAAATTATCTCTGGCTGTTTATCGCTGACTTTAATTATAAACGACCGTGGCAATGCTTATATTTTTTGCCTGAGCCACATGGGCAAGGATCGTTACGTCCAACTTTACGGGAACCGCTTGCCATTTGTGCTTCGGCTTCTGACATCAAAGCCCCTTGCTCAACCTCATGGCTTAAGTGCTGCTGGCTTGCCAGACGCTCCGCTTCTGCACGGCGCTGCTGTTCAAGAGCTTCCACTTCTTCCGGCATTCTGACCTGAACTTTGCCCAATGTGCTGATAACTTCATATTTCAGTGATTCCAGCATATTGGCAAACATAGCGAAAGATTCACGCTTATATTCCTGCTTTGGATCTTTCTGCGCATAACCACGCAAGTGAATGCCCTGACGCAGATAATCCATTGCCGCCAGATGCTCCTTCCACAATGTATCCAGCGTTTGCAGCATGATGCCTTTTTCAAAGTTACGCATCATTTCTTCACCGACGATTTCTTCTTTCTGTTTATAAACTTCTATCGCCTTTTCAAGAATACGCTCTCGCAATGTTTCTTCATGGAGTTCTGGCTCTTTATCCAGCCACTCTTTAATTGGTAAAGACAGATCAAAATCATTGACCAAACGCTCTTCCAAGCCCGGAATATCCCACATTTCTTCCAGAGATTGTGGCGGGATATAAGCATCAATAGTTACTTTGAAGACATCTTCACGGATGCTAGAGATAGTTTCGCTGACATCGCTCACATCAAGCAGGTCGTTACGTTGTGCATAAATCGCACGGCGCTGATCATTAGCAACATCATCATATTCCAGCAATTGTTTACGGATATCGAAGTTGCGGCTTTCAACTTTACGCTGTGCATTGGCAATAGCTTTAGTGACCCATGGGTGTTCAATCGCTTCGCCCGGCTGCATCCCCAATTTGCGCATCATTCCTGTTACACGCTCTGAAGCAAAAATACGCATCAGTGAATCTTCCATTGAGAGGTAGAAGCGTGAAGAACCCGCATCCCCCTGACGACCAGCACGACCACGCAGCTGGTTATCGATACGGCGTGATTCGTGACGCTCTGTACCAATAATATGTAAACCACCTGCTGCCAGTACTGCATCATGACGTTCCTGCCATGACGCTTTAATTTGTTCGATTTGCTCTTCTGTCGGCTCTTCCAGCTTAGCAATTTCTGCCTGCCAGCTTCCCCCCAGTACGATATCCGTACCGCGTCCAGCCATGTTGGTTGCTATAGTAACAGTACCAGCCTGACCTGCCTGTGCAATGATGTCGGCTTCCATTGCGTGGAATTTCGCATTCAGAACATTATGCACAATATCCGCTTTGGTCAGTGCATTTGAAATCACTTCTGATTTTTCAATCGAGATAGTTCCCACTAATACTGGCTGGTTGTTATTAACGCGCTCTTTAATATCTTCAATGATCGCATCAATTTTTTCCGCTTCCGTCATGTAAACCAGATCAGGTAAATCCTGACGGATCATCGGACGGTTAGTCGGAACAACAATGGTATCCAGTTTATAAATAGAACTGAATTCAAAGGCTTCAGTGTCAGCCGTACCTGTCATACCTGCCAGTTTTTCATACAGGCGGAAGTAGTTCTGGAATGTGATAGAGGCCAGTGTCTGGTTTTCGTTCTGGATCTCAACGTGCTCTTTGGCTTCCACTGCCTGATGCAAACCATCAGACCAGCGACGCCCCTGCATGGTACGTCCGGTGTGTTCATCAACAATAATGACTTCACCATCTTTAACAATATAGTCAACATCACGGGTAAACAAGACATGTGCCCGCAATGCTGCGGTTACATGGTGCATCAGCATAATATTGGATGGAGAATAAAGCGATTCACCTTCATCCATCACTTTAGCATTCACCAACAGTTCTTCAATCAGCACCAGACCACGTTCGGTCAGGTTAACCTGGCGTGTTTTTTCATCAACGGAGAAATGCCCTTCGCCCTGAAAAGTGTCTGAATCTTCTTGTTCCTGTCGGATTAATTGAGGGATCAGTTTATCTACTTTGATATAAAGCTCAGAGCTGTCTTCTGCCGGACCAGAAATAATCAGTGGAGTACGAGCTTCATCGATCAGAATGGAGTCAACTTCATCCACCAGAGCGTAATGCAGTTTGCGTTGCACCCGCTCTTCCGGGCTGAATGCCATGTTGTCACGCAGGTAATCGAAACCGTATTCGTTATTGGTACCATAAGTAATATCTGCGGCGTAAGCAGCACGTTTTGCGGGAGCTGGCATGTTTGGTAAGTTGATACCAACGCTCAGTCCCAAAAATTCAAACAACGGGCGATTGTTTTCAGCATCACGCTGTGCCAGATAGTCATTCACAGTAACAACATGAACACCGCGTCCACTCAGTGCGTTCAAATAGGCGGGCAATGTTGCAGTCAGAGTTTTACCTTCACCTGTACGCATTTCTGCAATACAACGCTCATTAAGTACCATCCCACCCAGTAACTGCACATCGAAGTGACGCATACCAAACACACGTTTACTGGCTTCACGTACTGTAGCAAAGGCTTCTGGCAGAATTTTTTCCAGTGATTCGCCCTCTTTAAGGCGGGCACGGAATTGCTCTGTTTTGGCTTTTAATTCTTCATCAGACAGCTTTTCAAAATCAGGTTCCATACGGTTAATCACATCAACCGATTTACGCAAACGACGCAGGGTACGATCGTTACGGCTACCAAAAATCTTAGTAAGTAATTTAATCAACATAGTTAATACATCTCAAATGAGGCCACAATTACAGCCAATCAATTGTGTCTTTTATACCCATTATTATTCAAATTGCTGCCAGGCAACTTGCAGTCGATTGGGATATATGACTCGAATTTAGTTACTGTCTTATTATCAGAAATCAGACAGACACATTACAATAAAGATTGATGGTTAACCGCAGGCCCGGCACGAATTCCCTGAATTTGAGCAACCCAAAGTGCCGGTGTATGGACATCCGGAGAAATTGCTGCCACAGTCTCAGCACCAACCGCAGATTCAAATCGGGTCGGCGCCTGTATTAGCATGGCATGTAGTGTATCCAGCATGATCTGTTGCATAAAAGGTACTGCAACTCGGATACTTTCTTTTGCTTCTTCATATCTGACAGGCTCAGAAATAGAAAAAGCAAAAGAAAGTTGCCGAATAACATTACGAACAGCATGTTGTTGCCAATAATTTAAATAATTAGAGGGCTGGCGCTGAGCGTTTTGTAACTGAAACAGATGTTCAAATGATGAAAGTGCCCGATTTTGGTTTCTCTGGGCAGATGAGGTATTTGTATGTGGCAGGCTTTCTGCGGCTCCGGCCAGAACGGGAGGCACACCAATTCCTGTAGCAACCATGCTCAGTAAAAGGTGAGGCCAAAAATAACGCCTGCCAAATTGTCGCCAAAGATTTAGAATACTCATGAAACCTTCATTAATAAATACTGGAA
Source organism: Xenorhabdus sp. KK7.4 (assembly GCF_963876465.1). Lineage (NCBI taxonomy): Bacteria > Pseudomonadati > Pseudomonadota > Gammaproteobacteria > Enterobacterales > Morganellaceae > Xenorhabdus > Xenorhabdus sp. KK7.4. The sequence continues at coordinate 60,775 of NZ_CAWNQF010000070.1, read as the reverse complement.
CCGCCTTTATTATGCGAGATAGCCGCCCACAATCACTGGACTTGTTATTGTTTGAAAGTCAGCCAGAAAATGCGGCAGCTGCCGGAAAAAGCCCGCTTCAGGCTATTCAACGACATGCCATTGCATTACTGAAACTCAACCGGGCTGTTCTTAGCCTGCTTCCGGGACAAGTACGCCCTTGGTGCCGGGTCGCAAATTATCGTAAACATATTCTGGTGCTGGAAACAGGTAATGCCAGCTGGAAAACCAGACTTTACTATGAAATTCCCGTTTTACTCTCCGCATTAAGAAGTGAAATTCTACCATCTTTATCTTCTATCGACATCAGGATTAACCCATCATTAATGGTTAAAAGTCATAATAATGAACAGAGTGTCGAAAAAATATCAGAAAGAAAACTTAATAATGATAGCCAGAGCTTGCCAACTCGCCAATTAAGCCATGAAAGTGCAGAAACATTAATAGCATTGGCCGAACGTAGCCCGGAAAAATTGAAAAGAAGGTTGGAGCGATTGGCTGCGCTGGCCGGAGAGAGTACCAGTACAGCCAAGATGAAACGTTAGCGCTGAATAAAAAACATCAGCGAGAGGAGCGTAATAGATAACATAACCCACTGATGAATCATAAGAATATTCTCAATACATAGATTATCAATAACAGCTGTATTAATAATCTACTGTCTTAATAATCGACTGTATTAATATGCCAACACTGTTGATGGTGCGCGGAAAGCCAGTGGCATTTCAGCTTCATCTTCAAATGTGACAAACTCCCAAGCACTTTCCTGCGCCAAAACTGCCTGTAACAGTTTATTATTCAGAGCATGACCTGATTTAAACGCAGTAAATGCGCCAATAATGTTATAACCACACATAAACAGGTCACCGATGGCATCCAACATTTTATGTCGGACAAACTCATCTTCAAAGCGCAGGCCATCTTCATTGAGTACGCGGTAATCATCTACCACGATCGCACAATCAAAGCTGCCACCTAAGCATAAGCCCTGAGATTGCAGGTACTCAATGTCACGCATAAATCCAAAAGTACGCGCACGACTAATCTGGCGAACAAAAGAATCTGCTGAAAAATCCAGACTATAACGCTGAGTGCTGGAATCAATCGCCGGATGTTTAAAGTCAATGGTGAAATCCAGACTAAAACCGTGATATGGTGCCAGTTCAGCCCATTTATCACCCTCTTCCACGCGAACTGTATCTTTCATACGCACGAATTTTTTCGCAACGTTCAGCTCTTCAATGCCTGCATCCAATAACAGGAAGACAAACGGGCTTGCGCTACCATCCATAATCGGAATTTCTGGCGCGTCAACATCAATAACAATATTATCGATACCCAAACCTGCCAGTGCCGCATTCAGATGCTCAACAGTTGAGATTCGCACATTTTGTTCATTTACCAGACAAGTGCAGAGCATAGTATCACGCACGGATTTGGCATCAGCCGGGAAATCTACCGGAGGATTCAAGTCAGTACGACGATAGATGACCCCGGTGTTAGCCGGCGCGGGACGCATTGTTAATGTGACTTTTTTACCGGTATGTAAACCGACACCTGTCGCCTGAACAATACGTTTTAATGTCCTTTGTTTGATCATCGTTTATCTCTCGCAATATTACTAATCCTGCCAATCACTATAAAATATGATTGGCAGAATATTTTAACACAAAAAGCGGAGAAACCAATTTTTTAGCTATCAGTCAGCCTGCTTGCGCAAAAATGCCGGAATATCTAGATAATCAGGTTCTTTACTTGTCTGTGCATTTTGGTCATTGACCACTTTTGCTGCTGGTTTATTTTCATCAGGTAATGATGAAATTCCACCAGGCATTTGCTGATAGCGGCGATCCAATGTATTTGGCTGCGATGCCTTGTTATTGGTCACCAGTGTAATTTCAGGACGTTTATCCATCCCAATACCCGTGGCTACCACAGTGACACGCAGCTCATCATTCATATCCGGATCCAGTGATGTACCGATAACCACCGTTGCGTTGTCTGAAGCAAATGCACGGATGGTATTACCCACTGTTTCAAATTCATCCAGACGCAGATCAAAGCCCGCTGTAATGTTGACCAGTACACCACGCGCTCCGGAGAGATCGATATCTTCCAGCAATGGGCTGGAAATCGCCATTTCAGCCGCCTCTTCCGCACGGTCTTCGCCCTGCGCAATACCAGAGCCCATCATGGCATAACCCATTTCGGACATCACAGTACGAACGTCAGCGAAGTCAACATTCATCAAGCCGGGACGAGTGATCAGTTCAGCGATACCCTGAACCGCACCTTTCAGCACGTCATTGGCTGCACCAAATGCATCCAACAGAGAGATGCCACGACCCAGCACTTTCAGCAATTTGTCATTTGGAATAGTGATCAGTGAGTCCACATGTTTGGACAGTTCAGTGATCCCCTGCTCCGCGAAGGCCATACGTTTTTTGCCTTCAAAATTAAATGGCTTGGTGACAACAGCAACGGTCAGAATTCCAAGCTCTTTGGCAATCTCAGCCACAACGGGAGCAGCACCGGTTCCTGTACCGCCACCCATACCGGCAGCGATAAATACCATATCGGCCCCTTCCAGTGCCGTACGCAGTGATTCGCGGTCTTCTTCCGCCGCTGTACGTCCGACCTCAGGGTTTGCACCAGCGCCCAATCCTTTTGTAATGCCGTTGCCAATCTGGATGGTCTGACCGACAGCTGTTTTACGCAATGCCTGAGCATCAGTGTTAACCGCAAAGAAATCGACACCTTCAATACGCTCACGCACCATATGTTCAACAGCATTACCGCCGCCACCGCCGACGCCGATGACTTTAATCACCGCGTCATTGGTTAATTCCAGTGGTTCAAACATAATTTCTCTCCGTTTTGTGCCTTTATGTCGAGGCCGACATCATTTTCACGGCCTCTGTATAAAAAATCAAAATTCTTTTCTCAGCCAGCTACTGACTTTTTTAAACCAGCCGCTTACTGAAGTTCTTTTATCAGCATCAGAATCGCCGCCAAGGTGGGATTCTTTGCCATAATGCAGAAGCCCGACTGCTGTTGAGTAGCAAGGCTCCTGCACGTAATCTGTCAGGCCGGTAATGTTCAGGGGACGTCCAATACGTACCTGAGTATGAAATACTCTTTGGGCACACTCAGCCAACCCATCTATCTGAGCACCCCCACCTGTTAAAACGATCCCTGCGGCCAGATGATGTTTTACCCCCTGCTGACGCAATTGCTCCTGCAATCGTAAAATTTCATCATTGACTAAATTCAGCAGTTCGGTATAACGTGGCTCAATAACCTCAGCCAGAGTCTGGCGTTGCAAACTGCGGGGAGGGCGTCCTCCCACACTCGGAACCTCAACGCTTTCATCCTTGCTGACTATCGAACCCAGTGCGCAACCGTGGCGTACCTTGATGGTTTCAGCGTCACTCGGCGGTGTACCAAATGCATAGGCAATATCACTGGTAACAACATTTCCTGCATATGGGATCACTTTGGTATGACGCAATGCACCGCCAGTATATACCGCGATATCCATCGTTCCGCCGCCAATATCAACGACACATACCCCTAATTCACGCTCATCTTCTGTCAAAACAGCATAACTTGCCGCTAATCCTGCAAAAATAAGCTGGTCAACTTTCAGCCCACAACGCTCAACAGCTTTTACAATATTTTTTGCCATGTCGTTATGGCAGGTAATCAAATGCACTTTCGCCTGCATACGCACACCGGAAAGCCCGACTGGGTTTTTGATACCTTCCTGATAATCGATAGCGTATTCCTGTGGGATCACATGCAAAATACGGTGTTCATCGCGAACACGAACCGATTTGGCTGTATGGACAACACTGTCCACATCATCCTGTGTTACTTCTTCTTCTGAAATTGGCACCATGCCAATTTCGTTCTGGCAACTAATATGTTTGCCAGACAGCGCCAGATAAACTGAAGATATTTGGCAATCTGCCATTAACTCAGCCTGATCAATCGCACGCTGGACGCATTTAACGACTGATTCAAGATCGTTGACGCCGCCTTTATCCATGCCGCGGGATGGGCAATTTCCCACTCCGATAATATTAACCATACCATCGGGCAGAATTTCACCAACCAGGGCAGATACATTTGCTGTCCCGATTTCAAGGCCAACTACCAATTTTCTGTCCGTTGATTTGATCATCGTTGTTCTGCCTGTCTCTGTATTATTGCCAGTCACTATTTATTTTCTTGCCCGTTCATTAAAGCCGGTGCGTCAGTTAATAAAGGAGCCCAGCCAACCGCAGCACCACTGTCATAACGTAAGTCCACATAAGCCACACGTTTTTGCGTGTTTTTCTGCAACACAGGGTAAAGTTCAATAAAACGCTGAATGCGCCCTTCTTGATCTTTATTACCCAATTCCAGCCGGACGTCATTATCCAGTACCAGTTGCCAGGAATTACGAGCCGTCATGATCACTGCTTTCAATTTCATTTTATGTGCAGCAAGCTGTTCAGCCATTGTGCGATATTCTGCCAATACGACTTTTTCTTTGCCTTCCGGGCCATAGAGCATGGAATAATGCCCTCCGGCGCTACGTTCAATAGGCAAACTGAATACTCTTCCTTCTTTATCCAGCATGTGCGTATCATTCCAACGCACATAAGGGACGTATTCTACCAGATGAATTTTCAGTTCATCAGGCCATTGTTTACGTACAGTGACCTGACGGATCCATGGCAGCCGCTCTATCTGGCCCTGAATGACATTGACATCCTGTGTCATAAATGTCTCTGGCGTGCCCAGTGACAGGATTGCCTGCCTGACATCATCATCCGTGGTGTAATGCCGCTGGCCTGTCAACACCAGTTTTGAGAGTGGCAGCCGGTTTGAATCCTTCATCCACTCTAAGGTTACCCAGCTCCCCCATATGACAGTACCAACCACCATCAGAAAGAAGAGGAACCCTGCCAGATAATAACCATTACTGGGGCGGGAACTCCGAACTTCAATTTCCCGCGTATTCCGGGCTGCCTGTGACATATCAATCAGCCAGCTCCAGAATTCTCGCTACTAATTGTGAAAAACTTAATCCCGTCTGACGCGCAGCCTGAGGCACCAGACTATGACTTGTCATGCCCGGAGAAGTGTTCACTTCCAGTAGATAGAAATTGCCATTTCCATCATCCATGATATCAACCCTTCCCCAGCCACTGCATCCCACGATCTTGTAGGCTCTTAATGCGAGATCCGCCAACTCTTGCTCTTTTTCTGCACTTAAACCACTAGGGCAGAAATATTTAGTTTCGTTTGAGATATATTTCGCATCATAGTCATAAAATACTTCCGGTGCCTGAATACGAATGGAGGGAAGAACTTCATCACCAAGAAATGCCACTGTATATTCCGGGCCGAACATCCATTTCTCAACCAAGATAATTTGGTCATATTGGAATGCCAGCTCCAGTGCTCCACGCAAATCGGAGTAGTCATTCACTTTGGTCATGCCAACACTGGAACCTTCCAGATTTGGCTTAACCATTAATGGCAGCCCTAATTCTTGAACATATTCTTTGATTTGAAAATCATTAAGTTGTTCAAATTGATGAGAATTAATCACAACATAGGGAGAAACAGGCAGTTTTGCCCCTTGCCATAACTGCTTTGTGCGCAATTTATCCATTGATAAAGCAGATGCCATTACGCCGCTGCCGGTATAAGGGAGCTGCAAAAATTCCAGTACACCCTGTACTGTACCATCTTCACCACCGCGTCCATGCAGGGCGATAAAGACTTTGCTGAACCCTTCTTCCTTGAGTTTAGTCACATCAAAGTATTTTGTATCGACTGAATGTGCATTAATACCTGCTTCCTTCAACCCAGCTACAACAGCCTGCCCGGATTGCAGTGAAACTTCACGTTCAGCAGAAGTCCCTCCCAACAAGACAGCGACCTTATCAGCCATGATGCTCCCCTTCATTAAAAGACGGCTGTAATTTTGTTTCAGCCAAATTGCGCGCTATTTTACCGATATTACCGGCACCCTGTACTAATACTAAGTCGTTGTTTTCCATTATTTGTGACAGCATGACCGAAATTTGCTCCGGTTCTGACACCAGTATCGGGTCTAACTTCCCTCGACTGCGAATAGTACGACATAAGGAACGGCTGTCCGCACCCGGTATCGGAGTTTCCCCGGCAGAATAAACATCCAGCATTAACAGAACATCCACCTGATTCAATACATTGGCAAAGTCATCGTACAAATCACGCGTTCTGGTATAACGGTGAGGCTGGAATACCATAACGATACGTTTATCTGGCCAGCCGGCGCGCGCAGCCTTAACTGTGGCATCAACTTCAGTCGGGTGATGACCATAATCATCAACCAACATGACATTGCCTTCTTTGTTGTTAATATTCCTGAGAGAAAAATCCCCCAGGAAGTCAAAACGGCGTCCGGTTCCCTGAAATTCAGCCAGTGATGCCAGAATCGCGGCATCATCAATGCCTTCTTCAGTCGCGACAGCCACAGCGGCTGTTGCATTCAGTGCGTTATGTTTTCCCGGTGCATTCAGGACAACATGAAGTTCAGGTAAATCTTCACGGCTGATGGTAAAGAAACCCTGTGCCCCCTTCTGCTCATAATGGGTAATGCGAACGTCAGCCTCATTGCTGAAGCCATAAGTCGTCACATAACGACCGATACGCGGAATTAACTCCTTCACAACCGGATCATCAATACACATCACGGCCCGACCATAAAATGGCAAATTATACAGGAAGTTGACAAAAGTCTGCTTCAGGTTTTCAAAGTCTCCCTGATAGGTATCCATATGATCGGGTTCAATATTGGTTACCACCGCCATCATGGGTTGCAAGTGCAGGAAAGACGCATCGCTTTCATCCGCTTCAGCGATCAGGTAACGGCTGGTACCAAGACGAGCATGCGTACCCGCAGCTTTGACTAACCCGCCATTGACAAAGGTAGGATCAAGGCCAGCCTGAGCATAGATACCGGCAATCATTGCTGTCGTCGTCGTTTTGCCATGTGTTCCCGCAACAGCGATGCCATGTCGGTAGCGCATCAGCTCTGCCAGCATCTCTGCACGACGGATAACCGGAATACGGGCTTCACGGGCCGCAATAATTTCTGGGTTATCGGCAGGAATTGCTGTTGATGCAACGACCACACTGGCATTGCGTACATTCTCCGCGCGGTGATTAAAATAAATAGTTGCTCCCAGTTCAATCAGTTGCTGCGTAACAGGATTGGGAGCGAGATCAGAACCACTTATCTGATAACCTTCATTGGCCAACACCTCGGCGATCCCACCCATGCCAGCACCACCAATGCCAACAAAGTGGATATGCCTGACTTTTCTCATTTCAGGCACTGAAGCTCTTAATTTCGCCAACTGTTGTATATTCACGTTTTAATCTTCACTAGTTATGTTTACTTCTCCGCTCTGCCGGTATCTTAAAAACCCACAAAACGGCCTGAATTCTATTTTTTAGCAGCATCAGTCAATGCCGCAGCTACTCGTTCAGTTGCATCGATAATGGCAACAGAATGAGCTTTTTCTGCCATTTCCTGCAATTGCGGACGCTGCCACTGTTTCAGCAATTCCACCACGGCATCCGCCGTAAATTGAGGCTGTTCAAGTATTTTTGCTGCTCCTGCTTGTTCCAGCGGCAACGCATTCCAGTATTGCTGGCGATCTTTATGCTGAAACGGTACAAAAATCGCAGGTAAACCTGCCGCTGAAATCTCACTGACGGTCAATGCACCGGAACGACAAATGACGATATCAGCCCACGCGTAAGCCTGCGCCATATCATCAATAAACTCAGTCACCCTGAAATCAGTGACAGCTAAGTCGACATATTTTTTCTGTGTTTCTGCCTGTGCACCTTTGCCCGCCTGATGCCATACAGAGATACTGTCTCCCAGAAGGGAAGCGGCTTCTGGCATTGTCTGGTTCAGAATTCTTGCCCCCTGACTGCCACCAACAATAAGAACGCGCACAGGCCCTTGCCTGTCTGTGAGGCGCTGTGCTGGTGCAGGCAGTGCCAACACATCTTTACGAACCGGATTACCGACCACCGGAGCATCAGGAAATGCACCCGGAAAAGCCTGCAAAACTGTTTTTGCAATTTTAGCCAGCCAGCGGTTAGTTAATCCTGCGATACCATTCTGCTCATGGAGAACCACCGGAACACCACACAACCATGCAGCAATACCGCCCGGCCCTGAGACGTATCCTCCCATTCCCAGCACTACATCCGGCTGATAACGCCGGATAATCGCTTTTGCCTGCCGGATTGCCTTAAAAATTCTGATAGGTGCAGCAAGTAACGCTTTTATCCCTTTGCCCCGCAACCCTGAAATCTGAATAAACTCGATCTCTATGCCATGTTTCGGAACTAAATCAGCCTCCATGCGATCAGCTGTTCCCAACCAGCGAATCTCCCAGCCCTGTTCTTTCAAATAATGGGCAACCGCCAGCCCCGGAAACACATGGCCTCCGGTTCCGCCCGCCATTACCATCAACCGCCGGTTTTTGCCACTCATTTAGGGCTCCTTACGAACGCCTGCGCTTTTGCCAGACGCACTTCATAATCAATTCGCAATAATAAAACGATGGCCGTTGACATCACGATCAGGCTCGAACCACCATAACTGACAAGAGGCAATGTCAGCCCTTTCGTCGGTAACATCCCTGAAGCTGCACCCACATTGATGAATGCCTGAAAGCTGAACCAGAGACCAATGGCACAGGCCAGAAAACCTGCAAATCGCTGATCGAGCTGCAACGCGCGGCGGCCAATCATCATTGCGCGGAAAGCGACGAAGAATACCATTGCCAACACCAAAACCACACCTAAATAACCTAATTCTTCCCCTAATATGGAGAAAATAAAGTCAGTGTGTGCTTCCGGCAGATATTCCAGTTTCTGAACTGAATTCCCAAGCCCTTGCCCGAAAAAGTCTCCGCGACCAAATGCCATCAGGGATTGTGTAAGCTGATAGCCACTACCGAATGGGTCATCCCACGGATTCAGGAAAGAAGTCACCCTGCGCACACGGTATGGCTCCGCAATAATCAACACGATAACTGCAAAGATCCCGCAGCCAATGATGGCAAGAAACTGCCACAGCTTTGCCCCCGCCAAAAATAACAGGGCTAAAGTTGTTACAAACAGTACAACCACCGTTCCCAAATCGGGTTGGGCCAGCAGCAGGACAGCCAGCGCAATCATGACGCCCATCGGCTTACAGAACCCCCAGAAGTTGTTTCTCACCTCTTCGACTTTTCTCACCAGATAACTGGAGAGGTAACAAAAGAGTGACAACTTCGACAATTCCGCCGGCTGAATACGTAAAGGGCCAATGGCTACCCAACGAGATGCACCATTCACCGAGCTACCCACAAACAGCACGACAACCAGCATCATGATCGTCATTAATAACATAACAATGCTGTAACGCTGCCAGAACGCCATCGGAATGCGCAGCGTAATCAGCGACAGGCCAAAGGACAGCCCCAGATAAGTTGCATCGCGATTCGAAAAGATAAATGGATCCTGAGCAAGACGCTGACCGACTGGCATTGACGCCGATGTCACCATCACAAAACCAATCGCCGCTAACCCAAGCACCATCCAGACCAGGGTACGATCATACATGACGATATCTGTGGGATCTGTCTCCACATTACCCGCCAGCCAATTTTTAAATTTACCGAGGCCCGGAATGATCATTAACCCAACTCCTCCGCCAAACGGGAGAACTCATAACCCCGTTGTTCAAAACCACTAAACTGATCAAAGCTCGCACAGGCCGGTGACAATAACACCATGTCTCCGCTAACCAATTTGGGGGTAATCTCCCTCATGGCCTGTTCCATCGTATCCGTCAGTGTGGAAATTTCAGGACGCAGCTGCGCCAGTTGATTTCCATCACGACCAAAACAATAAAGACGAATGTTATTTCCGGATAAATAAGACCGAAGAGGGGTGAAATCAGCCTCTTTCCCGTCGCCACCGACTAACAGGTAAAGCGTGCCCTCCAGCATCAGGCCACTCAATGCTGCCTGAGTGCTGCCGACATTTGTTGCTTTGGAATCGTTGACCCAGCGAATACCGTTTCTCATATGAACTACCTGAAAACGGTGAGCCAGCCCCTGATAAGTACGCAGAGCCAGCAGACTTGCTTCACGGGGGATATTAACCGCATCGGCCAGAGCCAGCGCAGCAAGCCCGTTAGTATAGTTATGCTGACCTGTCAGACACATCTCGCGTGTAGACAGGACGGGCTGTTGATTGGCAACTAATTGTTGTTGCTCACTGTCAAGCCGGTAATCACCACTTCCGACACCAAAACTAATACAACGGCTGTCTTTACCTGCTACCGGCAGGGTCAAATCATCCTGCTCATTCACTACGCACACTTTGGCCTGATCATAGATGCGCAGCTTGGCTGCGCGATATTGAGCCAGTCCTTCAGGGTAGCGAACCATATGGTCTTCCGTGACATTCAGCACGGTCGCAGCAGCTGCCCGCAAGCTGTAAGTTGTCTCAAGCTGAAAACTGGAAAGTTCCAAGACATATAGCTGACACGGTTGCTTCAGTAACTCCAGAGCCGGGACACCGATATTCCCTCCAACTCCAACCTGCCATCCGGCGGCTTTCGCCATTTCACCCACCAGAGTGGTTACTGTGCTTTTACCATTTGAGCCCGTAATCGCCACAATCGGTGCTGTTGCCTCACGGCAGAACAGTTCAATATCTCCGACTATTTCAATGCCAGCATCAGCCGCGGCCTGTAGTTCAGGTGTTGCCAGCGCAATACCCGGGCTGGAGACGATTAAGTCAGCTTCCATCAGCCATTGTTTGTTGAAGCTGCCGGTGTGGCATTCAACATTATCAGGCAGCTTGTCACTTCCCGGCGGTACTATACGGGTATCCATCACACGAGGAATCACTCCGCGCGCCATGAAAAAGTCAACGCAGGAAAGGCCGGTTAATCCCAGCCCAACAATAACGACTTTTTTACCTTCGTATTTTGTCATGATCCGTTCAGTCATGATTAGCGTACCTTCAGTGTTGCCAGACCAATCAGTACCAGCATCAGGGAAATAATCCAGAAACGTACAATAACGCGTGGCTCCGGCCAGCCTTTCAGCTCATAGTGATGGTGAATAGGCGCCATACGGAAAATACGCTGACCGCGTAACTTGAACGAGCCGACCTGCAAAATAACGGACAGTGTTTCCACAACAAACACTCCCCCCATAATGACCAGCAGAAACTCCTGACGCAGTAACACCGCAATCGTTCCCAGTGCTCCGCCCAAAGCCAGTGAGCCAACATCTCCCATGAAAACCTGTGCCGGGTAGGTGTTGAACCACAGGAAACCCAGCCCTGCCCCGACAATTGCGGTGCAGACAATCACTAATTCACCGGCATGGCTCAGGTAAGGAATATGCAGATAATTGGCAAAATTGACGTTACCTGTTGCCCATGCCACTAATGCAAAACCGGCAGCCACCAGCACGGTTGGCATAATTGCCAGGCCATCCAGCCCATCGGTCAGGTTAACGGCATTACTGGTTCCGACAATCACGAAATAAGTCAGCAAGATATACAGCAGGCCAAGCTGTGGCATCACATCTTTGAAAAACGGCACAACCAATTGTGTCGCCGGCGTGTCTTTACCAATGCTGTACATCGCAAATGCCACACCAAGAGCCAGTACGGACTGCCAGAAATATTTCCAGCGGGCAATCAATCCCTTAGTGTCTTTACGGACAACCTTCCTGTAATCATCAACAAATCCGACGATGCCATAACCCAGCAGTACAGCCAGTACACACCAGACATAAGGGTTATCCAGACGCGCCCATAACAGGACAGAAATAGTAATAGAAAACAGGATCAGCAACCCGCCCATCGTCGGTGTCCCGCGCTTGCTGAAATGGGATTCCGGCCCATCGTTACGCACAACCTGACCAATCTGTAACTTTTGCAGATAAGCAATCAGAGTTGGCCCCATCCACAATGCAATAGACAACGCAGTCAGCAAGCCGACAATCGCTCTGAACGTCAAATAGGAAAAGACGTTAAATCCTGTATGATACTTAACCAGATACTCAGCCAGCCAAACTAACATTGGAAGTTCTCCTTCAGTGAGTCCACTACCTCTTCCATTTTGGCGCTGCGTGAACCTTTAATTAATACAGAAATCGTTTCGTGTTGCTTCAATACAGGAAGCAGTGCTGCAACTAACTCGGCCTTGCTGGAAAAATGCTGACCACGACCACTTGCCTCACTAATATGGGCACTTAAAGGCCCGACGCTAAGCAATTGTTCAATGTCTGTCGATGCAACAGCTTCACCAACCTGACGGTGGCACTCAATTGCCTGATCACCCAACTCACCCATATCGCTGACAACCATCACGCGATATCCGGGCATCCGGGCTAATACCTGTGCGGCAGCAATCATGGAGCCGGGATTGGCGTTATAAGTATCATCCAGCACCACTTTTCCGGCAGCCAGAGGAACCGGGAATAACCGCCCCGGCACAGCTTTCAGCCCTAATAAACCCGTACGGATATCATCAAGGGATGCCCCGACGGAAATCGCCAGCGCACTGGCGGCTAATACATTGGCTATATTGTGTTTTCCGGGCAACGGCAACGCGATTTCACAACTACCGATTGGTGTATGCAGGCAGAAACGCGTTTCCAGCGGCTGCTCCTGAATATCTGTCACATAAAAATCGGCGTCTGCCGCAGGTGTAATGGAAAAACGCCATACCGTCTGCTGATCACTGATGCTCTGCTGCCAGTTACGCCAGTCATTGCTATCCAGATTGATAATGGCGGTTCCAGTGGACGAAAGCCCTGCAAAAATTTCACCTTTTGCTTTGGCCACTCCCGCCAGCGAACCAAATCCTTCCAGATGAGCAGAAAACAGGTTATTAACCAGCGCACTTTCAGGCCGAACCATCTCCGTGGTATAAGCAATTTCACCAATATGGTTAGCACCCAGCTCAATAACCGCAAACTGGTGTTCCGGCGTAAGGCGGAACAGGGTTAACGGTACACCGATATCGTTATTAAAGTTGCCTGCGGTATAAAGCGTATTACCGCATTGACGTAAAATCGCAGCGGTCATCTCTTTCACGGAGGTTTTGCCGGAAGAACCCGTCAATGCAACAATTCGTGCATTGCTTTGCCCACGAACCCAGCCTGCCAGTTTGCCCATCGCCAAACGGGTGTCTTCTACAACCACCTGAGGGCAATCAACTTCAAGAGGTCGCTCGACCAACAAAACAGCGGCGCCTTGCTTCGCTACATCAGCCGCGAAGTTATGGGCATCAAAGTTTTCCCCTTTTAAAGCAATGAACAGATCACCACGTGTGATTTTGCGACTGTCGGTTGTCACCGCCTCAATGCGGATAATGGCCGCCTGCTGCCCGGAAACGTGATGTAACGTTCCTTCGGTCACTTGTGCCAGCTGTTGTAGAGTCAATGGAATCATGCTATCACCCCCAACAGACGCGCAACTGTCAGACGATCTGAATAATCCAGACGGCGGTTCCCTACCAATTGATAGTCTTCATGGCCTTTGCCTGCTACCAGTACAACATCGTCTTCTGCCGCCTGCATAATGGCACTGGTTACAGCTTCAACACGCCCATGAATAACCATCGCACGGCCCGGATCGATGAAGCCTGTCAGGATATCCGCAACAATAGACTGAGGTTCTTCGCTACGTGGATTGTCATCAGTAACAACTACCCGATCTGCCTCTTGCTCAGCTACACCGCCCATTAATGGGCGTTTGCCTTTATCGCGATCGCCTCCACAACCGAATACACACCAGAGCTGCCCTTTGCAGTGCAGTCTTGCCGCTGCCAGGGCTTTTTCCAGTGCATCCGGTGTGTGAGCATAATCGACGACTACCGTAGGACGGCCTGAGGCTGCAAATACTTCCATTCGCCCACAAACCGGGATCAGACAAGATACAGTTGCCAGCAGTTTTTCTAACGGATATTCCAGTGATAATAGCGTTGCAAGAGCTAATAACAGGTTGCTGACATTAAAGGCTCCCATCAGAGGACTTTCGAGAGTTCCGCTTCCCCAGCTGGATGTGAAGGTAATAGACGCGCCTTTATCGTGGTAATGAATATCTGTTGCCGATAACCACTGCCCCTGCCAGTTTTCCGGCAGGCGATTTTCCATCGTGACGGCGACGGTTTCAGATAACACAGCATCAGGTAATCGGGATAACCATTTCAGACCGATGTCATCATCAGCATTAATAATTTTTTGTTTAACGTTATGTGTGCTGAACAGCAGCCATTTGGCTTCTTCGTAGCTTTCCATATCGCCATGATAATCAAGGTGATCACGGCTCAAATTAGTAAAAACAGCGGCCTGATACGGTAACGATGCTACGCGGCTTTGTATTAAGCCATGTGATGAAACTTCCATTGCCGCAAACGTTGCTTTCTGATTGACGAGTTGCTGTAAATCAAGCTGAATGTCAACGGCTGAACCTGTCGTGTTTTCAGTTGGAACAGTCATGCCCAGCAGACCATTTCCCACCGTTCCCATCACGGCACTGGTTTCTCCCAGTCCCTGACTCCACTGTGCCAACAATTGTGTTGTTGTTGTTTTACCGTTGGTTCCTGTGACGCCAACCAGCTTTAATTTGTTACCCGGGTGCTGATAAAATTCACCTGCCAATTTCGACAGTTTATTATTTAAATCATCAAAATAGATAACCGGAACACCATGCATTTCCTGAATGGTGCCGTTATCCGCTTTTCCCTCCGCTTCAGCGATCACCGCAGCGACCCCCTGAGCGATGGCTTGAGGAATGTATTTTCGACCATCTGTCTGATGCCCTTTAACCGCAACAAACAGATCTCCGGCAGCCGCTTTGCGGCTGTCCAATGTCATTTCTCGTAGCGGAAGCTCAGGGGCATTAATCCCCCAGAGAGCCAACAAATCGCGTAAATTACGATCTTCCACTTTTATCCTCTTTTTATTTATTCATCACAGATTAGTTATTAATTAGTTATCAACTACAAACTCTTTTTTATCGTCCGCAGGCAAGGCATCAGGCTCAACGTTCATCGTACGGAGAACACCACTCATGATGGCACCGAAGATAGGCGCTGAAACTGCACCGCCATAATATTTTCCTGCCTGTGGATCATCGATAATCACAACCAGTGCAAAACGTGGATTACTCGCAGGCGCAATACCTGCGGTATAGGAAATATATTTATTTACATATTTACCGTCCGGCCCGACTTTTTTAGCCGTACCGGTTTTAATCGCAATACGATAGCCTTTTATCGCCGCACGTACCCCACCACCACCGGGCAGTGCCACGCTTTCCATCATGTGTACCACAGTGCGCATAATATGCTCAGGAAATACCCGGGTTCCCGGAACAGGTGGGTCAACTTTGGTAATCGATAATGGGCGATAAACACCCAGACTGCCTATCGTTGCATAGGCTCGCGCTAACTGTAACGGTGTTACCATCAGCCCGTAGCCGAAGGAGAAGGTGGCCCTCTCAAGATCTGACCACCTTTGTCTATTTTTTGGAAATACGCCACTCTTTTCTCCGACCAACCCCAAATCGGTCGGTTTTCCCATCCCAAAGCGGTAATACACATCTACCAGCTCTGAGGCAGGCATCGCTAACGCCAGTTTAGAAACACCAACGTTACTCGACTTCTGTAAGATCCCCGTGATGGTTAATTCAGAGCGAGGGGCAACGTCTTTAATTTCATGGCCTCTCGAACCATACATCAACCGGTAGGGTCTGGTATCCAATACGGTATTTTCTTTGACAATCCCATTATTCAGCGCACTCATCACAACCAGCGGTTTTATCGTGGAGCCGGGTTCAAACATGTCAGTGATAGCCCGGTTGCGCATCGCATCTTTGGGAGTGCCAGCCAGATTATTCGGGTTATAGGACGGGCTGTTTGCCATTGCCAGTACTTCACCGGTATTAACGTCTACTAATACGGCTGTACCGGATTCAGCCTTGTTAAGTACGACGGCTTTGGTTAATTCCCGGTAGACCAATGTCTGTAGGCGTTCATCAATACTGAGCGCCAGATCATGGGCAGCCCTGCTGTCTACAGATGAGATATCCTCAATAACCCGACCGTTACGATCCTTACGGACAGTCCGGCTACCCGGTTTACCCGTCAGCCAACTGTCGAAACTCTTTTCCACCCCTTCAATACCATTACCATCAATATTGGTCACACCGATAATGTGTGCCGTCACCTGGCCAGCCGGATAATAACGGCGGGACTCCTGACGCAGATAGATACCGGGGAGTTTCAGTTTTCCGACATAATCGCCAATTGAGGTATTAACCTGACGAGCAAGATAGACGAATCGACCTTTGGGATATTCATTAATTTTACTGGTGAGTTGGTCTAGGGGAATAGAAAGTGCATCAGCCAGTGCCTGCCAGCGGGTATCATCCGTAATCCCACCTTTTTCAAAGACTTCTTTCGGATCCGCCCAGACGGCATCTACCGGTACGCTGACAGCCAGCGGACGCCCATTGCGGTCGTTAATCATGCCACGAGAGGTAGGAATGGACTGGACACGCAAAGAGCGGGAATCCCCCTCTTTCACCAAACGGTCAGGGTTGATAATCTGCAAATAAGCCACTCGAATCAAAAGCCCGATTAAAGCAAGCGAAATGCCCCCGCAGAGCAAGACAAAACGCCACTTAACAAAACTGGCTTTATCTTCTTGTTTTTTCAACTTTAAAGAGCGTGCAGCTTTCATCGCCTACCTTTTAGTTGTCAACTGGACTTTATTGAGTGATCACAATATTTTCTTGTGCTGGATCGACATGTTGCATGTGAAATTTTTCAGTCGCTATAGATTCGATCCGACTGTGGTCACCCAATGCATTTTCTTCAAGGAGCAAGTTACGCCATTCAATATCCTGAGCATCAATCTGAATTGCCTGACGTTCTTTCTCCGCAGTCAATAAGCGGGTCTGATGGGTGACCGTCACTACACTGATGGCTGAAACCACAACAGCTACCAGTAAAATCAGTGGGATTTTGGCATTACGGAACAAATCCCTGCCAATAACCCCCACTAATCCATGACGTTCACCTGCCACTATTCACCTGCCTTCTCATCACCTGCCTTTTCAGCAAATCGCAATACCGAACTTCTTGCTCTCGGATTGGTTGCCACTTCATCCTCTGAGGGTTTTAACCTGCCAATTGATTTCAGACTACGTCCTCCCAATGCCCTCAATTGTACTTCGGTAAGCGGCAGACCTGCCGGCACCTTAGGCCCCTGACTATGTTGCTGGATAAAGCGTTTCACGATGCGATCTTCCAACGAATGGAAACTGATGACTGATAATCGCCCTTGTGGTGCTAAAACTTGCAATGCACCGTCCAATGCACGTTCTATTTCTTCCAGTTCACTGTTAATGTAGATTCTGATAGCCTGAAAACTGCGTGTCGCAGGATGCTTATGCTTCTCCTTAATTGGACTTGCCTTCGCAATTAACTCTGCCAATTCTCTGGTTCGCGTAATCGGTTCTTCCTGATTGCGAGCAACAATGGCTCTTGCAATACGTTTGGCAAAACGTTCTTCACCAAACGTTTTCAGTACCCACGCGATATCATCTGCTTCAGCCTTCATCAGCCACTCTGCGGCTGATTGCCCCCGGGTTGTATCCATCCGCATATCCAGTGGCCCGTCACGCATAAATGAGAAACCACGTTCAGGATCATCCAGCTGCGGTGAAGACACCCCTAAATCCAACAGTACACCATCAATCTTTCCAGCCAGACCTGCATCTTTTACATAGGTCGCCAAATCTGAAAATGGCCCATGTGTAATGGAAAAACGCGGGTCAGTAATCGCCTTTGATGCTTCAATGGCCTGCGGATCGCGATCAATTGCCATCAAACGACCATTCGGCCCTAATTTTGATAAAATCAGGCGAGAGTGCCCCCCTCGCCCGAATGTTCCATCAATATAAATTCCATCTTCCCGGATATTCAGTCCATTGACAGCTTCATCCAGTAATACACTGGTATGCTTGAAATGACTATTTGCCATGTTTATAGTGATAAATCCTGTAGCCTTGCTGATAAAGGTTCTTGTGTAGATTGTTCAGCAGCGATGTCACTTTGTACTTGCTGATACCAGACCTGCTCATCCCACAATTCAAATTTATTAAATTGCCCAACCAGCATGACCTCTTTTGTTAGCCCTGCATGCTGACGCAGTGTATGGGCTAACAAAAGACGTCCTGCACTGTCCATTTGGCATTCACTAGCGTGTCCTAATAACAAACGTTGAACACGACGTTCGGCTGGGTTCATGCTGGATAAGCGAGATAATTTTTCTTCGATGATTTCCCATTCGGGTAATGTATAAAGCAACAGACACGGCTGGTGAAGATCAATAGTACAAACCATTTGACCTTTTGATTCCGTATTCAGCGTTTCCCTATATCGGGCGGGTACAGTAAGTCGCCCTTTAGTATCGAGATTAACCAGCGTTGCTCCACGAAACATACTCAGGTTACCCCTTGATGGCCGAAATCTCCACATTATCCCACAAATCACCACAATTAAGAGTTTACGGATGGTATGAAAACCTTGTCAAGCCAGAGCCAGTGTGCTTTAGCTAGATTTACAGAAAGATTTAAGAGAGAAAAAGAAGGATTTTTTAGATTTGGCAATATTATTATCAGCTAACACCATGATAAAACTGAATTATTTATGAATGAGTTCAAGACTAACCTGAAAAAAAATTTTTAGGACAAATAATTATCACTTAAATTAATTTATGCAATCCATATCTCATTATTGCACAATTGTTAATCAATCGTAATCTATCAATAATAAAAATATACTCAGATCAAAATAGTATAAAAAGTAATAATAAGCTGAAATAAAGTAGAACAAAAAAACCTGCAATTATTTGAATATAAAGTATATAACTAAATATCTCACATAAAAGAAATAACTTTTCTTTATAATATATTTCTTAAGCAAAGATATCGTTCTTTTCACCTTCAATAGCCTATTTGCTATTTTTTCACTCATAGATTTTCGTTCAGAAAAATTTTAGTCGGAATAGTCTCAAAATTAAATCAACGAATCTATTTGAATGATTTTTGGAACATCATATTGCACCCCCATCTAAAATGAGGGCACACAAATCAGTCTTTACGACTCAGGCTTCCCCGGCGGCATAAATGACGACGCATACGGGTTATTCCCGGTTCCGGCCTCTGTTTTTCATCAAGGCTAGCTAATACCAGTGACAAAGCCTGTTCAGCAACATCACGATGGCGCTGTGCTACCGATAATACCGGGCACTCAAGAAAATCAAGCAACTCATGATCACCAAATGTTGCTATGACCAACTGTTCCGGTAAACGTCCACTGCGTTTCAGGATGGTATCCATCACCCCCTGAAGCAAGGCAAATGAAGTCGTGTAAAGTACCTGAGGCAAAGGATTTTTTTCCAGCCATGAAGCAAAAACGTCAGCCGCTGCTTCACGTTCATAGCTGTTCGCATAGAGATAACTCACCTGACGCGGATCATTTTCCCATGCTTTGCGGAACCCTTGTTCACGTAAAAAACTGACGGATAATTCAGGCAGTGCGCCCAAATAAAGCACGGATTCTGAAGGAAACTGGCGTAATTCCTGTGCCAGCATTTTCGCATCTTCAAGATCGTCCCCGACAACACTGACGAAATGTTCGCTGTCCAATGCACGATCCAGCGCGATAATAGGCAGGGAGCGATTCGCCCAGCGCTGGTAGAATGGATGCTCAGGAGGCAGAGCAGTGGATACAATAATTGCATCAACTTGCCGTTGCAAAAGGTGCTCAACACAACGCATTTCGTTATCTGGCTGGTCTTCAGAGCAGGCTATCAATAACTGATATCCTCGCTGCCGTGCCTGACGTTCAAGATAGTTAGCAATACGGGTATAGCTCGTATTCTCTAAATCCGGTATCACTAAACCAATAGAACGGGTACGTCCTGCCCGTAGACCGGCAGCAACAGCATTAGGATGGTAGTTATGTTCTCTGACTACCGCCATCACTTTTTCTACTGTTTTATCGCTAACCCGGTACTGTTTAGCTTTACCATTGATAACATAACTGGCCGTAGTACGTGAAACACCTGCTAAGCGGGCGATCTCATCCAGTTTCACATTAACCCCTCAGTAATATGATAGAAAAAGCCCCACGTTACAGTAGGGCCCAGTAAATATCTGTATATTAACCCGCAGATTGCGAATTTTCATCGCATAATTTTTTCTCCGCGCGCAACACCTACAATGCCTGATCGTGCCACTTCCACGATCTCTGCAACTTCCCGCACCGCATCAAGAAAGGCATCCAGTTTTTCGCTCGTTCCCACCAACTGAACAGTATACAGTGACGAAGTCACATCAACGATCTGCCCACGAAAAATATCGGTGCTGCGTTTAATTTCTTCGCGCCCGTATCCACTGGCCTGCAATTTTACCAGCATGATTTCACGCTCAACGTGAGCACCAGCCGTTAACTCATTAACCCGCAGAACATCCACTAACTTATGCAGCTGTTTTTCTATCTGCTCCAATACTTTTGCATCACCTTTAGTCTGAATGGTCATGCGTGACAAAGTTGGGTCTTCCGTTGGTGCTACCGTCAGACTTTCAATATTGTAACCCCGTTGGGAAAACAGACCCACTACGCGAGACAATGCTCCCGATTCGTTTTCAAGTAATACAGACAAAATCCGGCGCATGATCAGGTCCTCTCTGTTTTGCTTAACCACATCTCATCCATTGCTCCTCCACGGATCTGCATTGGATAAACGTGTTCTGTTTCATCAACGGTAACATCAACAAAAACCAGACGCTGGTTTTCTGTCACTTCACGCAAAGCCTGAGCCAGTTTGCTTTCCAGCTCATCATAACTCTGGATGGAGACACCAATATGCCCGTAAGCTTCTGCCAGCCTGACAAAATCAGGCAGTGATTCCATGTAGGACTGAGAATGGCGACCCGCGTAAATGATATCCTGTATCTGTTTCACCATGCCCAAGAAACGGTTGTTTAAGTTAAGCACCAGAACCGGTAAGCCGTACTGTAATGCAGTGGACAGCTCCTGAATATTCATCTGAATACTGCCATCGCCGGTCACACATATGACCGTTGCTGCCGGATTTGCCAGCTTAACACCCAGAGCCGCAGGCAGACCAAAGCCCATCGTTCCCAGACCACCAGAATTAATCCAACGCCTTGGCTTATCAAATGGATAATGCAGTGCGGCAAACATCTGATGCTGACCAACATCGGATGCAATATACGCATCCCCTTTGGTCAAACGATAAAGTGCTTCAATCACTGCCTGTGGTTTTATTTTCGGGCTGGCACGATCATAATCAAGGCATTTGCGATTACGCCACTGTTCAACAGATAGCCACCAGTCTTTGATTGCATCAGGATCCTGAGAGCTTTCCGTTGTGTCCAACAGTTCCACCATCTGACCGAGTACCTGTTTCGCATCGCCAACAATCGGAATATCAGCCGTCACCGTTTTAGAAATGGATGTTGGATCAATATCAATATGTAATACCGTCGCTTGCGGGCAATATTTTGCTAAATTATTGGTCGTGCGATCATCAAAACGCACCCCTACAGCAAGAATAATGTCGGCATTGTGCATCGCTTTATTGGCTTCAAACGTGCCATGCATCCCCAGCATACCCAGACTCTGCTGATGAGTAGCAGGAAAAGCACCGAGTCCCATCAATGAGCTTGTCACGGGAAGACGAAGAAATTCCGCCAGTTTCAGCAATTCCGCTGAACAGTCCGAATTAATCGCACCGCCTCCTACATAAAGCACCGGTTTTTTCGCTTCCTGTAACGCTTTCAGTGCTCGCTTAATCTGTCCCTTATGCCCCTGAATCGTTGGATTGTAGGAGCGCATATTGATTTTTTCTGGATAAATATAGGGAAATTTCAGCGCTGGATTAACGGTATCTTTAGGGAAATCAATAACAACAGGTCCCGGACGGCCACTTGCAGCTAAATAAAAGGCTTTTTTGATTATATTTGGAATATCTTCCGCTTTCTTCACCAGAAAGCTATGTTTGACGATAGGACGGGAGATCCCCACCATATCGCATTCCTGAAAAGCATCGTTACCGATCAAAGAGCTGGCCACCTGACCAGACAACACCACCATCGGGATCGAATCCATATACGCCGTTGCAATTCCGGTTATGGCGTTAGTTGCTCCCGGCCCTGAAGTAACCAGAACAACCCCCGTTTGCCCCGTTGAACGCGTATAACCATCCGCCATATGAACAGCGCCCTGTTCGTGACGAACCAGAATATGTTCTATTCCGCCAATCGTATGTAAGGCATCATAAATATCCAGGACGGCCCCTCCCGGATAACCGAATACATGCTCAACGCCCTGATCGATTAACGATCTGACGACCATTTCGGCTCCTGACAACATCTCCATTGAGTTTGCCTCCAGGCTCTGTTTGCAAGTTAATGTCAGGACTTCATAAGGTCATCATGAAAGTGACCTTATTTATCCCGTTCTATTTATTCGTAGTGTTTATTAGATTAGCATTCGTAATGACACGCATTTCATTAATACACTAAGCCATTAACATAACGTCAGATCTCAAGGTTATCAAACAACAATTCACATATTGAAAACATTTTTTTAATAAAATGATTTCGTTGTTCTCAGTGAAACCAAATCAGGAGCGTTATTATTCAGAACTGATTCAATCCCGATACATGGATTCAATTTCACTCTGATAACGTTGAGAAATCACCTTACGCCGTAATTTCAGTGTCGGAGTCAATTCGCCTTTTTCCATCGAAAAGGACTCCGGTAGTAGCGTAAAACGTTTTACCTGATGGAATTTGGCGATATTTTTCTGCAATTCTTTCAGGCGTTGTTCAAATAACCCGATAACCTGATGATTACGCAGCAATTCCAGACGACTCTGGTAATGAAGATTTATCGATTTTGCGTAATCCTCCAGCGCTTCATAGCTGGGAACAATTAACGCTGAAACAAACTGGCGGGCATCAGCAATCACAGCAATATGCTCAATAAAACGATCTTGCCCCAGTGTTCCTTCAATTAATTGCGGAGCAATGTATTTTCCCGTTGACGTTTTCATTAAATCTTTCAGGCGTTCTGTAATGAACAAATTCCCGGTTTCGTCCAGCCCTCCGGCATCCCCTGTTCGCAGCCAGCCATCTTCAGTAAAGGCATGAACCGTGTCTTCCGGTCGATTGTAATACCCTTTCATTACGATTGGGCCACGTACCTGAATTTCACCCGCTGTGCTGATACGAACATCCACTCCGGGCAATGGCGTACCAATTGAACCCAAGAGATAATTTTTCTCTTCCCAACAGGAAACCGTGGCACAGGTTTCCGTCATTCCATAACCGTATTTGATATTGAGACCAACTGACAGGAAGAAACGCATAATGGAGTCTTCAAGTCGTGCTCCGGCTACCGGCAGAAAACGGATCCGACCACCTAATAGCTGGCGAAGTTTGTTCAGCACCAAACGATCAGCCAGTTTTTCTCCGCATAGAGAAAACGGACAGCTCTTTTTACCGTTTAATTGACGTGACCAACGGCGTTCACCCCGTTTGATCGCCCACTGGAAAATCATTCTGCGCCAGAATGGAGCGCGGGACACTTTCTCAAGAATTGCACTATATATTTTTTCATACAGACGAGGAACAGAGCACATCACGGTCGGACGCACATCAACCATCGCCTCCCGAACAAAATTGGTGTCGGTCAGATAGACATTTAAGGCACCTGTATGCATGACGTAATAACTCCATGCACGCTCAAAAATATGGGATAACGGCAGAAAACTGAGGGAAATATCCTGTTCAGTCAGCGTTAACCGCTGATCATGCAGATAAAGCTGGGCAGCGATATTCTGGTAATCCAGCATGACACCTTTTGGCTCTCCTGTTGTACCGGAGGTATAAATCAGCGTAAAAAGATCATGCAAATCCAACCCGGCAATGCGGCTATCAAGTTCAGCCTGATACTGTTGCTTGTCATCCGCAATAAATGCCGATAAATACAATGCTTGTGGACATTCTTTCAAATCGACAGATTCATCCAGAACAACCAGATGATTAAGCTGCGGGCAAAGGGCTAACAATGTCAACGCTATATCGTACTGCTCCTGCCCTCCCACAAATAATATCCGTACTCCTGCATCATTGAGAATAAATGCAGCCTGATCCCGGCTACTTGTCGCATAAAGCGGTACTGTGACGGCCCGTAACTGCAAAATGGCCAGATCCGATAATGACCATGCCATTGAGTTATCGGCAAAAATACCGATTTTCTCCTGAATTCCCACCTCAAGTGACAGCAGGGATCTTGCAATGGATTTCGTTTTACTATCAACATCCTGCCAGCTCATTTCAAGCTGTTCTGATGCTGACCATTGGCGAAATGCAATTTTTTCAGGGTATTTGCTGACTTGCTGTTGTAATCGCGTGATCAAGTGATAGGAGTGGAGAGAATTTGTTACCACAATATATTCCTGTTCTAAATCTTTGGTTCATCACATTCAGCAAGAAAACTGCCTAATTTTCAGCTTACATGTGTTAGCTATTTCCGCGCAGTCTACCCATTCCTGATGAAAGGGGAAAGCGTATTTTTAATAAGACAGGCCTCCCTAAAAAGAGGGAGGCCTGCTACTGCAATGCGTTTCGAAATAGATTGGATAAAAGATAACGACAGGTGAGTACCCCGTTTTATTACCGATCGCCAAGGCAACTCAGTAATGATTTCATCCACTGATGTCCTTTATCTCTGTTCATTGAAGCATGCCATATCAAATAACACGGACGGGAAACACTGTTATTAGGCAATGATACAGTACGGATATTTAACTGTCCGGAATAGTGCTCAACCATCCATTTAGGCGCGATGGCAACCAGATAAGTCTGAGATACGATGTTAAGAACACTATTTAAATCAGTTCCCTGATAAGAGATAGAATCTATTAATTCACTGTTTTCATAGTAAGGTTTGCTGAAGGAATCTGAATTATCTAATGCTACAATTGCATGCCGCTCATCCTGCAATTGCTGCTGACTGATACATTCACCAATTCTGGGATGGCTTTGAGAAACAGCCAGAACTAACTCGTCATCAAATAATGGGAAATGCTGAAAATCAGGATGTTCAAATTGGGTATAACTGATAACAAATTCGATTTCTTGATATTTTAATTTCTTCTCAATATTGTCGTTTATTTGTGTTTTAATCACGACATCGATATTGGGAGAATGCCTTTTTATTTCACCAACAATTTGAGCAGCTAAACGGATATCAAGTGGACTACAGATAGAAAGATTAAATGTTCTTACACTATTATCGGGATCAAATCCTGCTCCGGGTAACTCATTATGTACAATCTGAAGTGCCTGCCTAAGTGGCCCGAAAAGTTGTTTTGCCCTCGCCGTTGGCTGAATACCACGCCCATGCCGCACAAATAATTCATCATCAAACATCGTTTTTAAGCGAGCTACTGCGTTACTGACCGCCGGTTGTGACATACCTAATGCCTGAGCTGCACGTGTAATATTCTGCATTTGCATAACAGCATCAAAAACAGTCAGCAAATTGAGATCTACACTACGCAATTGAACTTCACATGGTTCTTTTTTTCCTGTGTTTACCAGGTTGCATCCAGCCATTATTTAATTTCACTCCACTATATTTATTGCGGCGATCTTATTATTAATAAATGAATATAGACTGCCTTACCATGTAAGTTTCAACATTTTAAAGAGCCACTTCAAATAATAAGATCATTTATCTCAATCAATGACAATTTAATTGAGATTCTTCCTTGTATAAAAACAATTATATATTATTAAAAATAATCAAAAATAAATTATTAACCCATAACTCTGAATTAGAATAATCCTTATGAATTTATTTATATAAATTTTCCAGCAGGACTAAATTGTTATGTTAACTATGGCTGGTTATTTTTCAGCGCACAGAAACAAATTTATTCATATGATGAATAAATGTTTTTCATTAATATATTTATATTTAATATGGTTATTGATTAGTAAGCCAAGAACACCATAGTGAGTATTCATTCTATCCCTGTCCCGTTAATAAACATCTTTATAACATTATAAGCATTATATTTATTATCCATTAGGGCCGGATTTTACTTCATATATAGATATGAAAAATAGATAAAAACATCGTTAAAAATGTAAAAAATAGTCACTCCGGCTACGAAAAGGTCAAAAAAAAACCTATTAATGCACATTATTCATTCCCGGCCTAAATTTGTACTGCTTGACAATGTTTTTCAGATGACGTATCAATAATTATATCGAAACGGTAATACTCAATTAACAGATTTTCAAAGGTTGACTTACATGATTCACAATATTCGTCTACTAAGCCTACTACTAAACGCCTTTAATGTGCGCGGTATGCTGGTAGATTGAATTCAGAGTTAATCTTTACCAGAGATAAAAACCCGCGCTAACGCGGGTTTTTTTATACCTGCTCGGCGCCCTAAAAAAACTAAAACATGACAACCCATTGACAGGAGCACAACTATGAGCCAGCAAGTTATTATTTTCGATACCACATTGAGAGATGGTGAACAGGCATTACAGGCCAGCCTGAGTGTCAAAGAAAAACTGCAAATTGCTTATGCACTGGAAAGGCTGGGCGTTGATATTATCGAAGCGGGTTTCCCCGTTTCTTCCCCCGGCGATTTTGAATCAGTCCGGACTATCGCTCGCGAGATCAAAAACAGCCGTATCTGTGCCCTGTCCCGTTGTGTTGATAATGATATCGATGTTTCGGCGGAGGCTCTGAGTGTTGCAGAAGCTTTCCGCCTGCATATGGTGTTGGCGACTTCCAACCTGCATGTTGAACATAAATTAAAAAAAGGGTTTGATGATATCGTCGAAATGGCGGTTCGCTCCATCAAACGGGCCCGCAGGTATACCGATGATGTGGAATTCTCCTGTGAAGATGCCGGACGCTCAGATATCGATAACTTGTGCCGCATCGTCGAGCAGGCTATAAAAGCAGGTGCAACAACCATCAATATTCCTGATACCGTCGGTTATACAACTCCCTACCAATTTGGCGGTATTATTAAGACCTT
The DNA here is from genome assembly GCF_963876465.1 of Xenorhabdus sp. KK7.4. NCBI lineage: Bacteria > Pseudomonadati > Pseudomonadota > Gammaproteobacteria > Enterobacterales > Morganellaceae > Xenorhabdus > Xenorhabdus sp. KK7.4. The sequence goes on along the minus strand of NZ_CAWNQF010000070.1, from coordinate 33,491 downwards.
ATTTAATCGCGTACCTAATATTGATAAGGCAATTATTTCTGTCCATTGCCATGACGATTTGGGGATGTCAGTCGCTAATTCCATTACTGCCGTTCAGGCAGGCGCCAGACAAGTTGAAGGAACCATTAACGGTCTGGGTGAACGAGCCGGAAACTGTTCACTGGAAGAAGTGATTATGGCGATAAAAACCCGCCAGCAAATGTTGGGGGTTCATACCAATATTAACCATAAAGAAATTTATCGTACCAGCCAGTTAGTCAGTCAAATTTGTAATACTCCAATCCCGGCCCATAAAGCGGTTGTGGGCAGCAATGCTTTCGCCCATTCATCCGGCATTCATCAGGATGGTGTTCTGAAAAACCGTGAAACCTACGAAATCATGACACCGGATTCCATCGGCCTGAAAGATACCCAACTGAATCTGACTTCCCGTTCTGGTCGCTCTGCCGTAAAACATCGCATGACTGAAATGGGCTATCAGGAGAAAGATTATGATCTGGATGCCCTGTATGAAGCCTTCCTGAAACTGGCTGATAAAAAAGGTCAGGTCTTTGATTACGATCTGGAAGCGCTGGTGTTCATTAACCAGCAACAGCAGGAAGATGAGCATTATCGTCTGGATTATTTCAGTATTCAGTCCGGAACCAGCATAGTATCAACAGCAACAGTGCGTCTGGCTTGCGGTGATGAAATTAAATCTGAAGCAGCAACCGGAAACGGGACTGTCGATGCTATCTATCATGCTATGAACCGGATTACGGGCTATCCGATAAAATTACTTTCTTATCAATTATCCGGCAAAGGGCATGGGAAGGACGCACTTGGTCAGGTCAATATTATCGTAGAGTGCTTTGGTCGCCGTTTTCATGGCGTCGGGTTAGCGACAGATGTGATTGAGTCTTCTGCTAAAGCAATGATCCACGCGCTGAACAATATCTGGCAGGCAGAACAGGTCAAGAAAGAAAAACAACGCATACAAGACAATATTTCCAAAAGCACAACAAAGGAAACTGAATAACAATGTCTACCCACTCTATTACAAAACAACAGGAACCTGCTTACCATATTGCAGTGTTGCCCGGTGACGGTATTGGCCCGGAAGTCATGAAGCAAGCCTATAAAGTACTGGATGCTATTCGTCGTCGTTTTTCTATTCGCATCACAACCAGTGAATATGATGTTGGAGGGATTGCCATTGATAGGCATGGCTGTCCTTTACCTGAAGCCACTGTTGCTGGTTGTGAAAAAGCGGATGCAATTCTGTTTGGCTCTGTCGGTGGCCCTAAATGGGAGCATTTACCCCCGGCCAGCCAGCCAGAACGCGGGGCATTATTACCACTGCGCAAGCACTTCAAGCTATTCAGTAACCTACGCCCGGCACACTTATATACCAGTCTGACGTCTTTTTGCCCGCTGCGTCATGATATTGCGGAAAAAGGTTTCGATATTTTATGTGTCCGTGAACTGACTGGCGGGATCTATTTCGGTCAGCCCAAAGGACGGGAAGGTGAAGGAAGGTACGAACGCGCTTTCGACACAGAAGTCTACCATCGGTTTGAAATAGAAAGAATTGCCCGCATTGCTTTCGAATCGGCCCGCAAACGCCGTCATAAAGTCACTTCGATTGATAAAGCCAATGTTTTACAAAGTTCTGTTCTGTGGCGTGAAATTGTCAGTGAAATTGCGAAAGAATATCCTGACGTTGAAATCAATCACATGTATATCGACAACGCCACGATGCAGCTCATCAAAGCACCGTCTCAGTTTGATGTACTACTTTGCTCCAATATCTTTGGTGATATTCTGTCTGATGAATGTGCCATGATCACCGGTTCAATGGGCATGCTGCCTTCTGCCAGCCTGAATGAGAAAGGATTTGGTTTATATGAACCTGCCGGGGGTTCTGCTCCGGATATCGCAGGAAAAAATATTGCCAATCCAATCGCCCAGATCCTATCCACCGCCCTCTTGCTGCGTTACAGCATTAAACGGGATGATATTGCAGAGGCCATTGAAACAGCAGTCAATACTGCACTGGAACAGGGTTATAAAACCGCTGATTTAGCGGGTAACGGAAAAGCAATCAGCACTGATGAAATGGGCGATGTTATTGCTAGAAATATCATTGAACAAAATTAAACTGGTATGTACACAATGGATTTCAAAATGCATCGCGGCGGCAAGGGAGTAACAAATTCGTCGGGAACGAATTTGCCCAGCCAAAGGCTGGCCTCCGGTGAGAGGCAGGAGCCTCTCAGTAATCCCCAGGAGCATAGATAACCGTATGTTTATAAAAACGGTGACCGGGGTGAGCGAGTGCAGTCATCAAAGAGGCAACTTGAAAGACGAAGTGTATAAAAGAAAGGCCAGTAAGTCGCCTTACTGGCTGGTAAAAATACCATTACTCAAAAAATCGGGAGTCAATAAGTGATAACTTTCCACTTATAAATGACTTTAAATCTGACTTATTATCGGCTTAATATAAGGAAATAAAAATTGATGAAAAAATCAGTGGAGTTCCTCTTTTATGCCGAACCCTCGCCTGCAACAACAGTTCATCCAGTTATGGCAGCATTATCAGGGCGAAAATGCTGAAACCACACTCCAGATACTCGCTGATATCCTGCACTGTTCACGTCGCCATGTCCGTTCCCTATTAAATAATATGCAGCAAGCTGGCTGGTTACGCTGGCACGCTGAAGCCGGCAGAGGAAAACGTTCCCGGCTCCACTTTCTGCGCAGTGGACTAGAACTCCAGCAACAACGGGCAGAAAAACTGTTCGAACAGGAAGACATTGAGGAACTGGTTCATTTAGTCGGTGACAAAAATACCGTGCGCCAAATGGTACTATCGCAACTGGAGCGCAATTTCAGGCAGGGGAAAAACACATTACGCATCATTTACTATCGTCCATTTCCAAATTTATTACCCGGCTCGGCCCTCAGGCGTTCAGAAATTCACCTGATACGACAAATTTTCAACGGATTAACCCGTATAAATGAGGAAAAAGAGGAAGTAGAAGGTGATCTGGCCCATCACTGGCAGCAAATGACAGAACATCATTGGCGTTTTTATCTGCGGCCAGCCATCTATTTCCACCACGGCAGAGAATTACAGGCAAAAGATATCATCAGCTCACTGGAGCATTTAAAAAGCTTTCCGCTTTTTTCCCATATTAAAAAAATCACCTCGACCATTCCCTATACGGTAGATATCTTTCTTCATCAGCCTGACACTCGGTTTGACTTTCTGATGGGCAGCCCTCATGCCATGATCCTGCCAGAAGAATGGAAAAGCCTGCCCAACTTTGCTCAACGCCCAGTCGGAACCGGCCCTTATCAGGTCGTTACCAATAATAGCCATAAATTAAAAATTAAAGCATTTGATCACTATTTTGGTTTCAGAGCGCTACTTGATGAAGTTAATATCTCAATTCACCCTGAATTGACAGAAAAACTGGTTTGTACAACTCTGCATCTGGGAAATGATGGCAGTAATAACAATTCATTAGATAGCCGAATGGAAGAAGGCTGTTATTTCCTGTTAAGTGATCAGCGCTCGGCGAAATGTGCCAGACAAGACGTGCGTGACTGGCTGTGCAGTTTACTCACCCCGATTAATTTATTAGCGCACTGTGATCCTTTCTATCAGCGCCACTGGTCACCGGCTTATGGGCTATTGCTACGCTGGCATCACAGCAAACTCCTCCCGCAACGCCAAAAACCGGAAGATATTACCAGCCTGACAGTCACTTTTTATCAACAGCATCATGAATACCACACTATCAGTAAAATCCTGCAAGTTATTCTGGCAAAGTATGGTGTTGAGCTGACTATCAATATTGTGGATTACGAAACATGGTTCAATGGCGATGCCGAAAGCGATGTCTGGTTAGCCACCGCCAATTTTTATAAGCCACTGGAGTTTTCACTGTTTGCAACTCTCTACGAAATTCCCTTGCTGAAAAAATGTCTGAACAGTGATTTAAAAAGCGAGGTTTCTTTATGGCGGCAGGATAAGCTGAATGTTGAAGAGTGGTGTGAAAAAATCGTTGATGAACATCGGTTACATCCACTGTTCCATCACTGGCTTGAATTACAGGGGCAAAGAAGTATGAGAGGGGTGAAAATGAATACTTTTGGATGGTTTGACTTTAAATCTGCATGGTTTACACCTCCGGAAGGATAATTCACAGAAAAACCTAAAGTTATAAACAATTATAGTCTGACTATGATAATTTTATTCACTTTTTCTGTGGATATGTATGTGAAAAAGTCAGGGGTAAGGCAGGTATAATTTTCTTTACCCCTTTCAATCGTCTGATAAGATTAAATAAATACCTATTATTTTTCATTATGTTAATGTTTATAACGTGCATTACCTCAACATGTGCGGAATATCACAGTTTTCTGTTTTTCTTACACTGTGCAAATATCAACCAATGGTGAATTTATCCACAGGATATGCCTTTTAGTTAAACAAAAACACGCGTTTTTTGTAGAAAACCACCTTAGATAAGGCTGTAAATCAAACCAGTGATCGCAATTTTCATCACTTATCCCATAGTTCTGTGGATAACATGGTGTAAGATCCTGTTTATTATCACGGTGAATAGGTGAACAATCATAATGAGTTTATTTTTAATACGAAGAACACGAATTAAAATATCTTGTATATCATGTCATTATCTGGTTAATCCGCATACTAATAAACTCATAATGAAATTACACAATTATTGTGTTCATTTTTTAAACAAGACTAAATATATCTTATAATCATGCAATTCACACCACCAGCACCACCAGAAAACGAACAACAACTCTTCAGGCTAGCTCAGTCTCTGGCTGGCTTAACGTTAGGAGAACTGGCTACCCAAGCCTGCATTCCCATACCGCCTAATCTGAAACGGGACAAAGGTTGGGTGGGCATGTTGCTTGAATATTATCTGGGCGCAAGTGCGGGAAGTAAGCCAGAACAAGATTTTGAGCATATTGGTGTTGAACTGAAAACAATCCCGGTGGACAGAAAAGGCACGCCGCTGGAAACCACTTTTGTCTGCGTTGCTCCTTTAACTGGCAACAGCGGCATCACATGGGAAAACTGTCATGTCAGGCGTAAGCTGTCTCGTGTTTTATGGGTGCCGGTTGAAGGAGAAAGAGAGATCCCGCTTGCTGAACGTCGTGTTGGTTCTCCGCTTCTCTGGAGCCCAAATCCGGTTGAAGAAGAGTTATTGAGATGTGATTGGGAAGAATTGATGGATCTCATCGTGTTAGGCAAAGTTGAGAGTATTACAGCCCGTCATGGTGAAGTCTTGCAATTGCGCCCAAAAGCAGCAAACAGCCGGGCATTAACAGAAGCTATTGGTGAATATGGACAGCCGATTATGACGCTTCCCCGTGGTTTTTATTTAAAGAAAAGCCTTACTGCGCCATTATTAGCCCGTCACTTTTTCATAGGTTCTGACTAGTGTTGCCACTTAAACTTCACTATCTTCTGATCCCCGCTTATTCCAGTCACCATAGCGATAGTGACTGGAAAATATTAACCTATATACTTACCCTTACCCGCTAACTTACTCTGCTGCTCAAATATTTTTTCACTTTTTTTAGTGCCATTTGTCTTTTTAAAGGCGATAAATAATCGATGAAAATAATACCGTGCAGATGGTCAATTTCATGCTGCATCACGATAGAAAGAAAATCTTCACTTTCCACTGTGATAGCCTGACCGTTTCGATCCAGCGCTTCTACTTTCACTTTTTCAAATCGTTCCACGTCAGCATAATAACCGGGAATTGATAAGCAGCCTTCCTGATTCACGACCTTACGTTCTTTTTCGACGATTTTAGGATTGATTAAAACCAGTGGCTGATTCCGCTCTGGTGAAATATCAATAACTAATACAGATTCTCTTCTTCCTACCTGAGGTGCGGCCAGCCCAATGCCATTATCCGTGTCATACATTGTTTCCAACATATCATCAACCAACGTTTGGATATCTTCAACATGGGCGACATCAACACATTTCTGTTTCAGTCTTTCATCAGGAATTGTGAGTATATCTAAAACAGCCATAACCATTCTCCTTTGTTCACGGAACGTTAAGAATAATATAACTCGCTTTACCTTGCTTCCAACTGTTCGAAAAATGTGTGTATCTGTTCACTTGTAGGAGGATCATTTGCAAACAGGATGCGATACATTAACGGTGCAACAACACCCGAAATAATCAAATCAACAGAAATAGGATTTTCGCCTTTTTCTAGTGCCCGCTGACAGATTGCCTCTATTTGCTGGCGTATACATCCATCACACTTACCCGCATATTCATGGCCCGGCGTACCCAGTACATCTCTTAACATTGCCCGACCGGGTTCAGATGCCATCTCTTCAAAGTATTGCTCAAGCCATGTCAGAAGATCTGTACGAAATGAACCTGTTTCAGCAGGGGGGTGATCCGGCTGTAGCTCTTCAACCGCAACATCTGCCAGTAATTGTGACAAATCCCCCCAGCGGCGATAAATAGTCGATGGTGTCACACCAGCACGGGCAGCAATCGCGGGCACAGTCAGTTCAGTACGGGCAAGTTCTTGTTGTAATTCCCGCACAGCCTGATGGACAGCCGCCTGCACGCGGGCACTACGACCACCGGGACGCGGTGCTGCTCTGTGAGTCATTTCTTTCTCTGCTCCTACTTCTGTCACTATTCACACAAACCCACTAAAGCAAAAAAATTGCGTTAGTGAGATAATTCTTGTAGCATCATTAAAGCTAACATTTTGCTTTTATGGAGTTGTTATGTCAAATAACACACCTGATTCCTGTCGACAATCTCATAACAATCGGATGTCTTATCAAGCCGCGACGGTACTTCATGCCATCACGCTAATGGCGTTCTTAGCGGCATCCAGTGCACCTACGCCACTTTATCGTATTTACCAGCATGAATGGGGATTCAGCTCAACGTTACTGACGGTAATTTTTGCCGCCTATGCACTAGCCCTGTTGCTGGCTTTATTGATAGCAGGGCGCTTATCAGATCATATAGGGCGACGACCGGTGATCAGTTTAGCCTTATTGTTACAAATCATATCCATGAGTACTTTTTTACTGGCCTCTGATCCCGGATGGCTGGTAGGTGCACGTATTATACAAGGGCTTGCAACCGGCTTGGCGACTGCTTCCGTAGGAGCTGCTTTGCTGGATATGCACAGAGAACGCGGGGCGCTGATTAACAGTATTGCACCGATGCTGGGTATGGCTGCCGGTGCATTAGGCAGTACCACATTGCTGGTATTTGCTCCCGGCCCACTCCACACCATATATGTCTTATTACTGATTGTGTTTTTGGTGGTATTAATTCTTACCCAACTGACTCCTGAAACTGTACAACGTCGTTCGGGAGCATGGGAAAGCCTGCGTCCCCGCATTATGGTGCCCGTACAGGCCCGCAATGCGTTACGGGCAATCACCCCGGCCAATTTTGCTGTGTGGATGATCGGTGGATTCTACTTATCTCTCATGCCATCACTGATTGTTGCAACAACTCACACAACATCACCGTGGATGGGAGGACTTTCAGTCGCAGCATTAACGCTCAGTGGTGCGGTTGCAATCATCGCCGCACGTAAACTCACCTCGTTTATGACTCTGTTATCAGGTCAGCTCGCTTTAGCAACAGGGTTATTACTGATCCTACTGGCTGCAAATCGGGAATATGTCATGCTCTTGCTGATAGGCTCAGTTATCACTGGATTCGGCTTTGGAGCAACCTTTCTTGGTGCGATACGAACCGTATTACCACTGGCTGAGCCTCATGAAAGAGGTGGTCTGATGGGCGCTTTTTATATTGAAAGTTACCTTGCCAACAGTGTTCCTACAATTGCGATTGGTTATCTCGCACATCAGTCCGGTTTGCTGGTTGCGGTCAATGTCTACGGTGCAGTCATCATAGCTCTGGTTTTACTGGCTATTCTACTGACAATATTGAATAAAAATATCTCAATACCGTTAAGGAAATAATATGAATATAACAGTACCTGATCCTTTATCTGCGGAAGAAACACAATTACTGGCAGCCAGTGTCGGCCTGATACTGGATATAGAACGCTCGCAATATATTGCAGGAGCACTGCATCATATCCGTACGTCAATCGCCCGATTAGATGAACTGCCGATGGATGATGCTGATCTTCCGGCACCAGCTTTCAATGCCGGAGGGGAAAGAAAAATATGATCGACCTGAAAAACCTGACTATTTCTCAAGCCAGTCAAGCGATTGCCGCGCAGACATTATCTCCGGTAGAACTGGTTGATGCCGCCCTTGCCAATATAAAAATAGCAGAGCCAGAAATTAATGCTTTTGTATCTGTCTGGGTGGAAGAAGCACGGGAACAGGCCAAACAAGCAGAGCGTGAAATTAGTCAGGGAAAATATCGCGGGCCGTTACATGGGATCCCTCTGGCATTAAAAGATCTATTCGATGTCACCGGTAAACCGACCACAGCCAGTTCTAAAGTGCGAGCGGGACATATTGCCCAATCCAACAGTGCGGTAACTGATGCTTTACATCGTGCGGGAGCCATCTTACTGGGGAAAACCCATACTCACGAATTCGCATTTGGTGTCATTACTCCACAAACACGTAATCCTCTTGATACTCGTCGTATCGTTGGCGGCTCCAGTGGTGGCTCTGCTGCTGCGGTAGCCTACGGCGGGGTATTGGCAGCAATGGGAACAGATACCGGTGGTTCTATCAGAATACCAGCGGCACTGTGCGGAATTGTCGGCTTTAAACCGACTTATGGATTAGTTTCCTGTTATGGTGTTACGCCACTAGCATGGTCACTGGATCATGCCGGGCCAATGACCCGAACAGTTGAAGATGCCGGATTAGTATTACAGGCATTAACGGGTTTTGATGAACGTGACCCGGCAAGCCGTCAGGTACCAGATACAAATTATGCAGATTTTTCTAAACAGGAAATTAAAGGATTACGGATTGGCATTCCGCAAAACTATTATTTTGATCAGGTTGCTGAATCAGTGATAGCGGCAGTAAAACAGACCGCAGAACGCCTTAAACAGCAAGGAGCCGAAGTCACGACAGTCAACATACCTCTGACAGATTATCTTATGCCAACCCAGTGGGGCATCACAGTGGCTGAAGCGGCTTCAATACATTCTCGTACTTTACGTAAGTCTGCATCACTGTATGGGGATGATGTGAGGACTTTCTTTGAAACAGGACAGTTATTACCTGCCGGAGATTATCTGAAAGCACAACGAGCCAGACGGATGATATGCCAGCAGTGGAATGCGTTATTTAATGATATCGATATCTTACTCACGCCCACAGTCCCTGAGACAGCAGCGCTCGTCGGGCAGGAATCGTTTATCTGGTCTGACAATTCTGAGGAAAACGTCACAAATGCCTATCTTCGTCTATGCATTCCGGCCAATATCACGGGGCTACCGGCCTTAACACTGCCTGTAGCGAAGGATAAACAAGGTCTGCCTATCGGTATACAAGTGATTGGCCGGGCAATGGATGATGCAACAGTACTACGAGTAGGCCATGCTATAGAAATGGCTGGCAAAACTGAGTCTGTATAGAAATAAAAACACAAAAAAAAATGCCAACCCGAAAACCGGGCTGGCATATTATACACAATGAATTTCAAGGTGCGTCGCGGCGGCAAGAGAGAGAACCCCCAGAAGCATAGATAACTATGTGACTGGGGTGAACGAGCGCAGCCAACAAAGAGGCAACTTGAAAGACGAAGTGTATATTTCAGCTTTACAGATTTGCTGCGCCAAGCGCCTGCGATAAATCGGCAATCAAATCATCGACATTCTCAATACCCACTGAAAGACGGATTAATTGTGGTGTAATACCTGCCGCTAAACGTTTTTCTAACGGAATAGACGCATGAGTCATAGTAAATGGCTGACCAACCAGACTTTCCACACCACCCAGACTTTCTGCCAGTGTGAATAATTTCAGTGCTTTTATCATCCGATGAGTAGCATCATCATCCCCTTTCAGCACAATAGAAATCATGCCACCAGCACCTTTCATCTGACGCTTCGCCAGCTCATGCTGAGGATGAGAATCAAGGCCGGGATAAAAGACTTTTTCTATTTGTGGCTGCTGTTCCAGCCAGTGGGCAATTTTTTCTGCATTGCTGATATGTCTTTCCATACGCAGTGATAGTGTCCGTATACCACGCAAGACAAGAAAACTACTGAAAGGGTCAAGGATCCCGCCAATTGAGTTTTGCAGGAAAGCAAGCTGCTCAGCCAGTTCAGCATTGTTTCCTACTACCGCAAGGCCGGCAACAACATCGGAATGACCATTCAGGTATTTAGTCGCAGAGTGAACAACAATATCAAACCCTAAATCCAGTGGGCGCTGGATATAAGGAGAAGCAAACGTATTATCTGCAACACTGATAATCTTATGGTGTTGGGCTATCTGAGCAATTGCGGCCAAATCTGCCAGTTTAAGTAATGGATTGGTTGGCGTTTCCACCCAAATCATTTTTGTATCAGGCTGGATAGCCGCTTCCAGTGCCGCAGTATCTCCCGCTTCGACATAGGTAACACGCAATCCGGCAGTCCGGCGGCGCACTTTTTCCAGTAACCGGTAAGTACCGCCATACAGATCATCCACAGCAACGATGTGGCTGTCTTTATCAAGTAATTCCAGAATCGTCGAACTGGCTGCTAAACCTGAGCCAAATGCATAACCCCGGCTGCCATTTTCCAGTTCAGCAATCGCCCGCTCCAGAGCATCACGCGTGGGGTTGCCACTACGGGAATACTCGTATCCCGTATGCTGACCCGGTGCAGGCTGCGCATAAGTGGATGTGGCATAGATTGCAGGCATTACAGCCCCTGTATGATCAGGGACATAGCCGGCGTGAACGCTTTTAGTATCAAATTTAGTCATTAAGTTATTCCTGAAATAGGTTAATTGAGTTGTTGACGCCATGCGTTCAGCACATCAGTACGGGTAACAAGGCCAATAAAGTGTTTATTGTCATCAACAATCAGCGCCACATGACCCGCATCAAAGGTTTCAACCAGTTGCTCCAGTGGTGCATTTTTATGGAGAGTCTTAACCTGACTGGTCATGGCCTGACTGACTGACAAAGCGAAATTATGAGAATCAGCCTGAATGGCATTCATCAAGTCCCACTCATCAATAATGCCGACAATCTGGTCATTATCGAGTACAGGGAGTTGCGAAATGTCATACAACCGCATTCGCCCATGTGCAATCTGTAGGGTATCCTGTGGAGAAACAAAAACTGTCGCGCCATCCCGGTAGCGATATGTCACGTAATCACTTAAATCATTTTCTTTCTGTTGTGAACGCAGCCCTTGTTCCAGTAACCAGTAGTCATTGAACATTTTGGATAAATATTTATTGCCGCTATCACAAGCCAGTGTCACCACACGCTTTGGTGTTTTCTGTGCCCGGCAATAGCGTAAAGCCGCAGCCAGTAACGTGCCTGAAGATGAACCGACAAGAACACCTTCCTGTAAAAGCAGCTCTCTTGCACAGGAAAAGGCTTCGGCATCGGTGATCCGGTAAGCATGACTGATGTTAGAAAAATCCCCCAACGGTGGGATAAAATCTTCACCGATCCCTTCAACGAACCAGCTTCCTGCTTCATCGTAATGACCGTATTCAACATAATCAGCAAGAATAGAGCCTTTAGGATCAGCAAGAATAAATCGGGTATCGGGAGAAACTTCCCGGAAATACTGGCTTAAACCGCCAAGCGTTCCGCCTGAACCCACACCAACAACCACAGCATCTACATCGTGTTCCATCTGCTGCCATATTTCAGGGCCTGTCGTTGTCATGTGAGCCAGTGAATTAGATGAATTATTAAACTGATCAATATAATACGCGCCACTGATTTCCTTCGACAGACGCAACGCATAATCCTGATAATATTCCGGATGGCCCTTACCCACATCAGAACGGGTCAGACGGACATCCGTTCCCAATGCTCTCAGGTGATATATTTTTTCCCTGCTCATCTTATCCGGTACAACCAGTATCAGCTTATAACCTTTCATGGCAGCAACCAGTGCTAACCCAATACCGGTATTACCAGCCGTTGCTTCAATGATAGTGCCACCGGGTTTCAGTAGCCCCTGTTTTTCTGCCTGTTCAATCATTGAGAGTGCAACTCTGTCTTTAATAGAACCGCCCGGATTCTGGTTCTCCAGCTTAATAAATAGTTGGCATGGGCCAGTATCCAGATGGGTCAGTTCCAGCAACGGTGTATTCCCGATCAACTCCAGAACCGAACGTGGTGCAGACATATTAGCCTCTTAATATTCAGTAATATTTGAAAATAAGACTCATAGATCCGTGAAGAATAACGCCGTTAGACAACAGATTAAAAAGAACAAATCAAAACTACATATAACTAAAAGTAATTAATTAATTCGATATTGAACAATAGCAAGTACTTTCTAATACAGGCTCTTAACTGAACCGCTATATCAATAACTCAAATTCTCAGAAATCCTTTCAGGATGATATACGCTTAAATTATCCTTTCTGTATTTTTTATGCTGATCAAATTTGATATTGCAGTACAACAAAAATGACAAATACACACAGCCAATGACAATATACCCACTCAATTTCCAGTTGAGCCACGGCGGAAGAAATGGAACGACACAGCTAAAAGGCCACCGGAAAGACGAGCGGTATCAAGAGGAGTTAATAATGTATAACAATATGTTAACCAAAGAAGCTCAACAGGCATCATTGATACTGTATGCAGCAGAGATGAACAGTCAGTATTACAATAATCCGACTCCCCCCGCAGATCCGCGCTTAGCAGAAGATGGCTGGGATCTGGTAGCCTATATTAGTGGTAATGATCTCTCTTTTTCCGTAAACCCCAAAAGTAATCAGCAATTTTTAATTATGCTGCCTAAACATGTTTGTTATGGATATATTGCTAAAAATAAAAAAACGCCGGCAGAGTATGTCATTGTTATCAGGGGTACCGACAGTTCCAATCTGTTTGAAGCATTACATGATATTGTTCCTGTTTTCACCTCACCGTGGACTGATACTCCTCAACAAAAAGTCAGTATGGGGTTTTATAGTGTTTATAATTCACTGAAACTGACTATTGTTGAGCCTGAATCTAAAGATAATTACAGCCACCTCAGATTTCCCAATGCTGTTGCTCAATTCATCGGTATCAATACTGCATATACTATATTGGGCCATAGCCTTGGCGCAGTCATTGCGACCTATCTTATGAGAGATATTCCCCTGCTTGGCGATAAACACAAAGCAAGCCTGTTTGCCAGCCCAAGAGCCGGTAACCATGAATTTGTTAGCTATATCGATAACCATTTTGCAAACTATGAAACATTCAGATATGAAAATGATCTGGTGCCTCATCTGCCTCCCGACATTCCATTCATACTGGAGTATGAATCCCTGTCAAAATCAATGATCCTTAAAACATCGGATGGCCTCAATATCACTGACAGTCTGAGATGCAACCATTATTTAACCAGCTATATCGCCCTGCTGGATCCTGAACAATTCAAAAAACTGCTCAATGAACCTCAGGACGCAGACTCTGAAGATGTAAAAAAAACAGCCAAGTGTATATCTCTGACATCACCATCCAATCAGTAATATAGGCAATTCACTGAGCCAGAATATAATCATTCAGAAAAGGAGGAGAGACAATGAAATGGGGTAATTATTCACGCAGAATATTATTGATATTAATGATAAGTAGCTTTTTCAGCCCGGTACTGCGGGCACAAGGAGAAGCTCATTTGTTATTCCACATGGGATTGGGAGCAAAAGGACAATTCTTCGTCGGAGGGACAATGCAAAATCAGGGAGATGAGCCTGTGGCTGGTGGATATCTGGCTATTTTACCCCTTAATACAACCTGCGACCCGCAATCACTCATTGTGTATTCATTTGATTCACTGGCTCCGGGAGAAAAAAAGGAATTCCGTATTCCTGTGGATGCTCCATTCAGTAGTTACCATCTGGCTGGTTTCGGAGCCTATGATGATATGGGGTTTTCACTTCCTACTGTAGATGAAACGGAGAAAGTGATTAAAGATCGTGAGTCAAATGAACGTAAGGCATGCCAGTCAGCAAGGGAAGCCAAAGTAATTAATGGGCCAAATACAGAGGAAAAAATCCATAAAATCCGGAGTTGAAGAAGTGCCAGCGACCAATGGATTTCAGGTTGCTTCTTTAAGACAGCCTGAAAGACGACAGGTACAATTCTCGGTAGATCTCTGGCTGAAATACGCCTGACGGTGCCACCAGCAGGGATCTACCAAAGGGAATATAACAAGGGTTTTACCCTGCCAGAATTAATTCACGTCATCATTTATCCGTAACAATGCAAATCCATCCCAGCCTTTTTCCCCCACCGTCTGCAAAGCAGTTACGGTGATTTCCGGACGATTAAGTATCTTATCCAGTGTCTGATGAATACCTTCAGCGAACTCATCACGCTGATCATGGATAACTGCACCGCCACGAACGACATTATCCATGATGATAATACTGCCCGGACGACCCAGTTTAATTGCCCAATCGAGATAAATCTGGCTACTCCGTTTATCGGCATCAATAAAAATCAGATCGAAAGGTGCTCTTTCACTCAACGTTGGTAAAGTCTCATTGGCATCTCCCTCGATAACTTCAATCTTATGAGTGAGTTGAGCCAATTCGATATTACGCCGTGCGATCTGTACCATTTTGGGATTTTTTTCCAGCGTGATGAGTAAACCATCATCGGGTAACGTTCTGGCCATATATTGGGCACTATAGCCACCTAACGTGCCGATTTCGAGAATGCGTTTTGCTCCGCTGATCTGAACCATCATCATCAAAAACTGCCCTTGCAGGGCGGAAACATCAATGGCAGGTAATCCCTGACTGGCGTTATATTCAAGGGTTTGTTCGAGATGAGATGCAGGATGTAACAGGCTCTTCTTTAGATAACTATCAACTGATGACCATTGTTGTTGTAATTCTTCGTATTGCAGATTGCTATTCAAGACAACACTCCTCTTTATAAAAAAATAAGACAAATGTTTACTCATGCCCAAATTCAACCTGAATATAAGTTAACCAAAAATAAAAGCCAGCCATTTATGCCTGATTTATCAACTGGCTTGCTCCCCTGCTTGCCTGACAAATGTAAATAGACGCTTGCAGGCCAGTTTTTATCTGGTATTCACTTTCGATGGCCTGTCTCACATCGCTCTCCAAATCAGAGGGAAGCAATACAACGATACAACCGCCAAAACCACCTCCCGTCATGCGTGCTCCTCCCCGCTCTCCAATAACATTTTTCACAATCTCCACCAGCACATCTATTTCATGGACGGTAATTTCAAAATCGTCACGCATAGAGAGGTGAGATTCAGCCATAAGCTGGCTGAGGCGGGATAAATCTCCTGACCTTAAAGCAGCAACAGCAGCCTGAGTCCGGGCATTTTCAGTAATAACGTGGCGGGCACGTTTGGCAAGCAGAGTACCCAATTGTTTCTGCTTCGCACTGAAATCATAAAGTGAGACATCGCGCAATGCCCGGACACCGAGGATTCGGGCAGCTTCTTCGCACTGCCGACGCCGTATATTGTATTCGCTGTCTACAAGACCGCGCTGCCGATTAGAATTAATAATCATCACAGTGATATTTTCCGGCATCGGAACCGCCTGTATTTCAAGGGTGCGGCAATCAATCAACAAAGCGTGACCTTCTTCGCCGCAGGCTGAAATAAGTTGATCCATGACACCGGATTTACAGCCGACAAATTGATTTTCAGCCTGCTGACCATTAACAGCAATCAACTTCCGACTAATGTCAAGCTGATAAAGCACGTTGATGGTCAGGCCGATAACCACTTCCAGCGATGCCGAAGAGCTGAGACCCGCCCCCTGTGGGATATTCCCGCTTATTGCGATATCCATTCCACCAAATAAGTAGCCATGTTGGATCAACATTACCACCACACCTCGGATATAATTCGCCCACATTTTATCCTGATGAAAAAGGATCGGCTGAGAGAGATCGAATTCATCACGATCATTACTGTAATCAACAGCAATCACCCGGATCAGCGTATCATCGCGTTTGGCAGCAGCAGCTACCGTCTGATAATCAATCGCACAGGGTAAGACAAACCCCTCGTTATAGTCGGTATGTTCGCCAATTAAATTCACCCGTCCGGGAGCCTGAAAAAAATGAGTCGGTGAAGAGTGAAAAACTACATTAAAAGATTCAGTGACTTTTTGAATTAGTGCTTCCATCACCGCGCTCCTCGTAAAATGCTGTATCAGGGATTTCAACTCCTGAAATGAACATCACTGACATCCCGTAGCCGTTGTGCAGCCTGTTCCGGTGTCAGATCACGCTGGGATTCAGCCAGCATCTCATAACCCACCAAAAATTTACGGACAGTTGCTGAACGCAATAATGGCGGATAAAACAAAGCATGTAACTGCCAGTGCTTAATATCGGTCTGCTTATTAGTAAAGAAAGGAGCGAAATGCCAGCCCATAGAATAGGGAAAGGAGCATTGGAACAGGTTATCGTATCGGCAGGCCAGTTTTTTCATCGCAACAGCCAGATCATCACGCTGCTCTTTCGTCAGTTCATTCATACGCCGGACAGGGCTTTTCGGCAATAACATTGTTTCAAACGGCCACACCGCCCAATAGGGCACAACCGCCAGCCAGTGTTTGGTATCCACGATTGTACGCACACCGTTTTTCTGTTC
This sequence comes from Xenorhabdus sp. KK7.4, assembly GCF_963876465.1. Classification (NCBI taxonomy): domain Bacteria; kingdom Pseudomonadati; phylum Pseudomonadota; class Gammaproteobacteria; order Enterobacterales; family Morganellaceae; genus Xenorhabdus; species Xenorhabdus sp. KK7.4. The sequence continues at coordinate 16,673 of NZ_CAWNQF010000070.1, read as the reverse complement.
AGCTCTGGCATAATCCAGCAATAAATTAGATCCATGCTGATCATAATATTGCCTCAGTAACTCATCTTTGCGAGTCAGCTCATTAGGCAGAAAATCACTGGCCCAGATTTGTCCATGTGGATGAGGCTGGGAACATCCCATCATTTCCCCTTTATTCTCAAATACCTGAACCCAGATATAGTGTTGTCCAAGTTCTTCTATGTGGCTGTTCCAGACATCAATAATACGGCGGATATTGGTCAGAGATAATTCAGGAAAGGTTTTACTGTGGTTTGGTGAAAAGCAGATAACGCGGCAGGTTCCTCTTGCCGGTTTGCTTATAAACAGAGGATCGTCAGCAGTGGCAATAGCAGGAGTTTCCGGCAATAAGGCTGAATAATCGTTCTGAAATACATAGATATCCTGATAATCAGGATTGATATCCCCTGAGGCACGCGTGTTATTCGGGCATAGAACACACTGTTTATCGTAGACCGGAGATACAGAATGCTGTAATGGTTTATCTTCCTCAACCCACGGTCGTTTCAGCCGATGTGGTGAGATGATTACCCACTGCCCTGTTAAAGGGTTATAGCGCCTGTGTGGATAATCAGCCTGATTAAATTGCATTTTTGACATAACCTAAATGCTCATTCAGGTGCCAATCCCTGTACTCATGAACGGTACATGAATCGATGGGCATAAATACCTTTATGCCCGTGTAGCTGCTATGTCTGTATGATGCGATTAAAGCACCAGATGCGTTATCCTGCTTTATAACCATTAGGATTTTGAGACTGCCAACGCCATGCATCTTCGGTCATTTCCACGATAGTGCGGCTTGCTTTCCAGCCCAGTTCACGCTCAGCTTTTTCAGGGCTTGACCAGCATTCTGCAATATCGCCCGGGCGACGTGGGCAAATTTCATAAGGAACCGGTTTACCACATGCCTGACCGAATGCAGCCACCATATCCAGTACGCTTGTACCTGTTCCTGTTCCCAGGTTATAGATATGCAGACCAGATTTTTTACCGACTGCATTCAGGGCCGCAATATGACCATCAGCCAGATCCATCACATGGATATAATCGCGGACACCTGTTCCATCCGGTGTAGGATAATCATCGCCATAAACGGACAGTTTCTCTCGACGGCCTACCGCTACCTGAGCAATATATGGCATTAAATTATTCGGAATGCCCTGAGGATCTTCTCCCATCGTACCTGATGGATGTGCTCCTACCGGATTGAAATAACGCAATAATACGACTGACCAGTCACTTTCAGCATGATGGAAATCAGACAGGCAACGCTCAACCATATATTTACTTGTACCGTAAGGATTAGTCGTATTACCTACCGCAGACTGTTCAGTAATGGGAACAATTTCAGGATCGCCATATACCGTTGCCGATGAGCTGAAAATAATGCTTTTTACGCCTGCTTTATGCATGCTGCGCACTAACACTAATGTACCGTTGACATTATTATCATAATATTCAAGGGGTTTTTCGACTGATTCGCCAACCGCTTTCAGACCGGCAAAGTGGATAACGGACTCTATAGAGTGACGGGAAAAAACAGAATCAAGGAAGGCTTCATCACGAATATCCCCCTGATAAAACAGTGGCCTGATACCCGTCAGCGCTTCAATGCGGGCCAGAACTTCCTGACTGGCATTACACAGGTTATCAATAATAATCGGCGTCATCCCTGCTTCAATCATCTGGACGCAGGTATGGCTACCAATATATCCCATCCCACCTGTCACTAATATTTCCACATTTACCTCTTTTTTAAATTGGACTGAATCAAACAGTTATTCAACCAATAAGATACGCCCTGTTTTCAGATCCCTGTTCTTATTGGTCGAAGTACAGTATAAAAAGAGTTAACCATTTAGTGAACTAAAACTAAATGTGGCAAAATTGGCTATACACTTCGTCTTTCAAGTTGCCTCTTTGTTGGCTGCGCTCGCTCACCCCAGTCACATAGTTATCTATGCTCAAGGGGATTCTCTCTCTTGCCGCCGCGATGCATATTGAAATCCATTGTGTATAAAGACAATTTATTAACATTTCCGATGAACAATCAATAATGAAAGAAATTACTTTTACCCCTGCACAGACAACTGCCATCAATGAACCCTTTTTTACTGCGATACAAAAGGGCTTACTATCAGGGCATCCAGATATCCAGATTATGCTGGCTTATTTCACACAAGGCAGCTATCGGGATGATTTATTTACTGAATATGGCGTTACCTATCCTGAACGATTACGAAATGCTGTCACTAAACGTCGGGCGGAATATCTGGCTGCCCGTTACTGTGCCTGTAATATATTAAATAACATGGGATATCCTGAATTTCAGGTGGAATCAGCACAGGATCGTTCCCCTGTCTGGCCTGAAAGAATTTGTGGCTCCATCTCTCACTCAACCAATTGTGCTGTTGTTTTCGCTGCTTCAAGTGATAAATATCAGTGGGTGGGGATTGATATCGAAAAAGAGATAAAACAGGAAACCATTGATAGCGTTTCAGCCAGCATTATCAATGAAACTGAGAAAGAATTACTGGCAAAATCTCCGCTTACTTTTATTCAGGCATTTACACTCGCTTTTTCCATTAAAGAAAGTCTTTATAAAGCGCTTTACCCTCATGTGAAGCAATTTTTTGATTTCCATGCAGCAGAAATTGTGGAGATTGACTGCACTCATCATACTGTGACCATAAAATTGCTGAAAACACTCACTGATGATTATCAGGCCGGTTCTCTGTTTCACGGGAATTTTGTTCTGATGCCACAGCAACAGTTACTAACCTATATCGTTGGATGAAGAAAACCCGAAACAAATATGCCAGCTTATAATCTGCTGGCATATTTTCTGGATTTCCAGTTGCATCACGGCGGCAAAGCAGCAACAAAGAGACAACTTGAAAGACGACGGGTATATTATTTTATTCGGCCCGTTGCCCGCGCATAAGAGAACAGCCCACCAGCAGCAACAATATTAGCCAGTTCCCCGACAGGATCGGTCGGGTATTTTTCACCGCTTTTCAGTATTGTTACTGTCTGATTTTCAATATCGATCTCAATGCTGTCACCGGTCACTAGGCTGTCGCACAAACGCTCTTGTGCGGCAACAGGTAATAATTCACCAGTAGAAACACAATTGCGGAAGAATATCCGGGCATAAGACTGTGCCAAAATGGCTTTTACACCCGAAGCGCCCAGCGCCACGACGGCATGTTCACGGGAAGAACCACAGCCAAAATTCTGCCCGGCAACGATAATCGGATATTTCGCCTTACCTTTTTCTTCATCGATAAAAGGCAACGACCCTTCAGGTAACCCGCACATCGCCAGTGACGCTAATTGAGCATAACCTTCAGGTGAAGAGGGATTTACTTTGATATATTCCCCAGCCAGAATCTGGTCAGTATCAATATTATCCTCCAGAACATAAACCTGACCACGAATGATATTTTCCTTTTGTTCATTTAAAACAGCATCATTCATAACGACATCACTCATAAAAATTCTCCCGGATTCGTGATCTGGCCAGTAATCGCTGCCGCAGCAACAGAGTACGGTGAAGCAAGGTAAATATTAGCGCGCTTATGCCCCATTCTTCCGACAAAATTACGGTTAGTCGTGGATATCACAGATATCGGATCATTAACGCGGCCAAAAGTATCCGGTGGGCCACCGCAGCAGGCAGCACACCCTGCTTCAGCAGAAAGCTTTACTCCCGCATCCGTTAAAATCTGATAAACGGAAACGCCCTCAATCTGGGTTGTGATGGTTTTATGGAATACTTCTTTTGTTGCTGGTACCGCATAAGTCGGAATTTTAACCTTATGGCCTTTTATGATACGGGCAGCAGCGATGAAATCTTCAATCTTGCCCCCGGTACAGGAACCGATATAGGCCTGAGAAATAGCAACATTGGCAACTTTTTCAATGGAAACGACATTATCCGGAGAATGCGGTTTGGCGATCTTCGGCTGCATATCCGATACATCAATATTTAATACACGGGTATATTCCGCATCTTCGTCTGGGTAAACAATCTCAAACGGCATCTCATTCCGTTCTGCCAGATAATCAAGTGTTGCCTGATTCGGTACCATAATGCCATTTTTGGCACCACACTCGACGACCATATTACAAATAGTCATACGCTCTTCGACAGATAATTCATCAATGACATTGCCACCGAATTCAATCGCCTGATAGGTCGCGCCATCCACTGTCAGTTCTGACAAGACAGCCAAAATCATATCCTTAGCCAGAACATGGGCTGGCTTCGTACCGGTAAAATTCACACGAATGGTACTCGGCACTTTCAGCGGGATTTCTCCCGTCCCTATGGCATAAGCCGCATCAGTAATCCCCAATCCAATCGCGAATGTCCCGAATGCACCGGCGGTAACAGTATGAGAATCCGTCCCCAACAAAACTTCTCCGGGACGAGTATGGCCTCCCTCCGCCAATCCAATATGACAGACACCTTTATAATTGGGGGTTCCGACATCATAGAAATACTTAACATTCTGTTCTGCGGCAAATTCACGCATTACCCGTATATTCTGGTTAGCCTGCGGATCAGCAGAGTAAACAAAATGGTCAGGGATCATAATGAAACGGGTCGGATCCCAGATCCTGGCATCCTGACCAAATTCTTTTTTAAATACGCTGGCAACGCCGGGGGCACAGGGATCATGAGACATCAGGATATCCACTTTTGCCCAAACAACTTCGCCCGGTGTGACCTGTTCACGCCCACTCGCCCGAGCGAGAATTTTTTGTGTCATAGTTTGGTTCATCTCACATTGCCCTCCAGAATATTTAGACATGCTGAAAAAGAACAGCTTGTTATTGTTATAAAATAATTACTCTTTATCGCAGCAAAATGCCACCGTTCGGCTCACTGTTTCTATTATGGAACAGTCGTTCGTTAAATGAAAAATTTCCACAGAGAATAAAGCCCTTCTGAACAGAACCTGTGATATGTTAGGGTTTTTCGGAGTAAATCATCAGGTTACTTTATGAATAATATTGAGAATCTCAGCTCAATGGTGATCTTTGCCCGTGTCGTAGAGACATTGAGTTTTACCGAAGCGGCAAAATCATTAAGGCTTTCGAAGTCTTCCGTCAGTCGTGAAATCGCACAGTTAGAAATCAGGCTCGGTACTCAGTTACTCAACCGAACCACACGCAAGATTCAGGTGACAGAAGTCGGAATGAGTTATTACCAATATTGTCAGCGTATTCTGAATGAAGCCAAAAACGCCGAACGTTTTATCCGTAATTTCCATGAAGAGCCGATGGGAAGCCTGCGCCTGATTGCACCGGTATCCTTTGGCAGTCAATGCATTGTTCCGGCCCTGAACAATTTTGTTGCCGGAAATATCCATGTCAGCGTCGATCTGGAACTGACCGACAGGATCATTAACATGGAAAAAGATCAATGTGATATCGCTATTGTGGTAGGCCGTGAAACACCAAACCATCCACTCGTGATGCCCCTGATTGATATCACCTGGGGGCTTTACGCGACTCCGGACTATCTCAGCCAGTTTCCGGCTATAGAAAGGCCGGAAGATCTTCCCCGTTATGATTATCTGCTGTTTCGCGGCCCTGCTCACACCATCTCTCTTCCATTTCAGAAAGAGAGAAATAAATTTGATATTGAAGTACGTAGCCGTTTTCGCATTAATAATAGTGTAGCATTAATGAGTTCGGCTCTGGCTGGGGCGGGTATTGCTTACCTACCGGACTATATCACCCATGAATCCGTCACAGCCGGAAAACTGATAAGGCTTCTGCCCGAATGGGACATGGATATCTATCAATCATGGATCCTGTTTAAATCAGAAGAAACGCTCTCTTCACGTGTACGGCTTTTTGCCAATACCTTACAGCATAAGCTGATGAATCAGATGCAGCGTACTGAGTAGACGATGACGCTGCTCTGAGGTTAAACGCAGGTAACGGCGGGTTGCCGGAAGCCGGCTGACAATTTCAGAAGCAGCAAAATGTTCAATTTCGCAACGCCATTTTCCTTCCCTGATTTGCAGGCTGCATGACCGAAAATCCAGTTCTTCTAACGTCTGTCGAATAACAGGATATTGCTCCAGTTGCTCAATCAATTTGAGTCCATCTTCCTGTTTTGAAAAGAATCTCACCCGCTTTTTACGCAGGCAACCTCCCGTCTTTACCTGTATAGCGGCATTCAAAGGCTGGTTTATCACACCAGAAACAGAAAAGCGCGTATAAACGATGAATGCCATAAACAGTTTTTTCACCCTTTCGTTGACACATATTGCCAACTGCGCTTCTGGTCTGACAATCAGCTCTCCCGGCCCGGGCCTTTCACAGTGATAGGGCTGGAGATCACGCTCCAGCCGGTTAAGTGTCAGGCCTGCCTGATAGTCGGCAGGCAAGCGTTGTTGATTGATCTTTTGCCAGAAAGAAGATTTAGCGGAGGCTGCGTAATGGCTCAAGTTTAATCTCCTTCAATTCAGTTTCAGAGAACGTTTTGGACAGAACGTCTTCCACCTCGACAGGTTTAAACGGATTGACTTTCTGAACAAATATCGTCCACACCAGTGCATAGGTCGCTGTTAATCCAAGCATGATCAGGAAAGGAATATAAACATCCGCTTTATCCATGCCCGGGGGCGTAATGTAAATAAGAGCGATGACAATTCCCACACCGGAAATAATCTGCGGTAAAGGGAAAAACGGTGATTTATAGGCACGATGCAGGTCAGGACGACGAATACGCAGCAAGATGACTGAAATTGTGACTAACAGATAAGCAGTCCCCCAGGAACAAACTGCGGCCAATACCAGCGGCATAATGCGGTTCAAATCGCCCTGAATGGCAAAAGCATGGATACAGGGGATCAAAACAGCCACTAAAATACCAAACACGGGTGTTTTAAATCTTGGATGCAGGTAAGTGAAAATACGGGGTAAAGTACCGTCAAGTGCCATTCCGTATAAAATACGGGGAACGGCTGCCATCAATGTATTAATCGTTGCCGCTCCCGCCAGCAACAGGCCAAAACCAATCCAGTATTTACCAAAATCTCCCATAACCTGCCCGGCAAAAGCCGGAATTGCCATTGGAGTTTCCAGTAATCTGACATTATTTGCTGGGTCAACAATGACGTTTTCCACCTGATGTGTCATCGCAGCGCCGTACATAAACATACAGAACGCGACACCACACAACCCGATAGCCATTGCGCGGGGGATGACTTTTGCCGAATTTTTAATTTCTGGTGCCATTGGCGTCACCAGCTCACAGCCCATAAACATAAACATCGCCATGCCGATCAAACTTAATATCACGGTCGGTTCAGCAATATTCAGTGACTCACCAAACCAGCCATCAACTGAAGTGTGAAATGGCATAAGCAGACCACACAAACTAAAGATCACTAACGTACTCCACATGGCAAACGTTAGTACAATCTCCACTCTACTGAATGCCTCGATCCCAAATGCATTAAGTAGACCAAAGGTGATTACTAGCCCTACTCCAACCATCCAGGACGTATTATTGCTCTCCATCACAGTATTGAGGCTTTCAAAATTCACCAATGCCATAATGCCGGAAAGGATGGTTTCCGCAGTACCGGCAAAAACATGCACGATTAAATAGGCAGAAAGTGCCCCGGTTATTGCCCAGAAACGTCCCATACCACAAGAAATATAATCATATACTGAGCCGGAAGTAGGCAAAATCGCGGCAGCTTCAGCAAAAGTCGTTAACTGAGCCTGCATCACAATAAAGCTGAGAAATACAGCTAGAGCAAATGTATCACCACCTATTCCGAACCCGCTGGTGACGGTTAAAATAACCGGACTTGCCATAATCACACCAACAGAACTGGCAAGTGTCGTCGGAAAACCGACCTTACCCTTCTCAATATGTGATATTAACTTTGAGGACATATTCATTTTTCTTCCCCCTTTTACCCTGAGATACAGTCGGTTTGATTGTGAATTTTTTGTAAACGAAAGGTGACTGCGATTTAACTATAGGGATAAGGGGAAAAGTGTTGCCATCATTCTAAAGAACGATACCCAAAAGGGGTATCTCATACTGTTTTTTGCCGAAAAGTACCAAAGAAAAAGATAAAAAATACCGTAACTCAAGAAATATCAGGCGATAATGAAAAAACAATCAATTAATATGTTAATAAATAAAAGGCAATATGTACAAAGTCAGTCTAAAAGCAGCTAAAACATGAAAGAATAAGTTTTTAATAATGCAATCAATCTCACATTATTAATATGTATATTTTATATTCATAATCAGAAAAGCCATGATGAATTCACAACTGGATCAGATAGGTACGATCAATGAATACATCACCACTCAGCCAGCATCAACAGACACTGGTTAATTGCTGTCTGAATACAATTGCCCACATCATTCCCGTGTCTGCCGTTGCTTATTATCTCGTTAATGAAAAGTGGCAGCCCGAACACCATATCCTGTATGGCATCACACCCGATATGTATCAGGCATATGTCGCGTATTTTTGTCAGTTAGATCCGCTGCATCCGGAAAATTTCAGAAATAATGAACAGCGTCTTGTCAGCATGAATGACAATATGAAAGAGAGTGACCAACAGTTCTATCATGATTTTATGCAGCCCAATAACTTAACGGATAGAGTAGAAATCTTTATCCGCCGTGGGAATAAAATCCTCGCTGGTCTTTCCGTTTTCAGGGACTATCCGTTTCAACATCAGGAAGTCATGAGACTTCACTCTATTATTCCTGTGGCTGAACTAATGACTTTTGATATTTTGCCCGATGCACAAGTCACATTCACCGCAAAAGAACAGGAAATTATTCAGTGGGTCAGGGAAGGTGCAAGTAATAAACGCATAGCATTACAGCTCTGTATCTCCCTTTCGACTGTAAAAACTCATCTGCGTAATATTTTTGCCAAAGCCAGTGTGACCAACCGGACAGAATTAGTTTCTTCTGGCTTTATTCGCCGTAATTTGAGCGGGTACAGTGCCGCACCCGCAGCGATTATTAATAATAGTTGCCGTGACGGTAATCCCATGTCGTGAAAATATCAGACATTATTACCATAATCTTATGGACATCCAGTCCCTTACGGATCAATACCGGGCACGGTGTAATATCACGCTGACCATTTTGTATCGGTACTAATTTACCGTTGTCATCTACCATTGAAATCATCACACCCTGCTCATAGCGGGTTTGCTCAGTCTCATTCGGCTGAATAGATTTCACATAATCATTGGCAGTAATAATCAGATCTGCTCGCTCTTCAATGCGTTCACCAATACACTCAACCAAACCACGATTACCTTTGCCTGATGGATTAGCCGAGCTGGCGAAAGAGAATTTACCGTATTTTTCCCACAGCTCTTTCGCCAGAATTTCACCGGGCTTACCAAATTTAATGACAAAACAGCTTGTACCACGGCCATCCATCATCAGCTCTTTGGAACCATCATCAGGAATACGATTAACCGCTTCTTCTTTCCACGGCAGGATACAGCCCAATAACACATCTGCATCCCAGTGTTTCTGATAAAGTTCTTCAATTTCCGGGTTAAGCTGAGCCAGCTCTTTCAACTGTTCCAGAGATCCACACAATACAACTCCGGGCTTATTGCGGTTGCGCTGCTTAGCCTCAAATTTGCGCTCCAGCCCTTTCGCATCGGATGTCATAATGATGTAACCCACTTTAGTTGGGCAGACAATCATTCCGCCATCATTAGACAGGATCTCGACTGCTTCCTGTTGTAATCCCTGATTCCATTGAACTTTCTTTGGAGAAGAAAAAGAATTGCTGCTCATATATTGATACCTTTTTTTATAAACTGAAGATCTTAAAACCGGAAAATAATGAATCAATTAACGCTGGTAATAGCCGGTAATAGTGGCGGTTGCCAGACTATTGGCGTAGATCATAAAACGTGCGACCGCATTTGTTATTTCAGCGCCAATACCCAGTTTTTCTACCGACATGGCATGTACCGTGAAAATATAGCGATGGGCTTTATCTCCCTCTGGCGGACAAGCTCCACCGAAACCAAACTGCCCGTAATCATTTCTGCTCTGAATAATGCCAGCCGGTAATTTGCTGCCATCACTCCGTCCGGCATCTGGGGACAAAGCCTGTATTTCCAGCGGAATATCAAATGCCACCCAATGCCAGAAACCACTGCCCGTTGGGGCATCAGGATCATAAACCGTGACCGCAAAACTTTTTGTTCCGGCAGGCGCATCTGTCCAGGCAAGTTCAGGTGAGCGATTACCACCGTTACCACCAAACTCATTGAATTCCTGCTCTTTGCTCAGGAAATCATTATTCTTAAATTCAGTTGAAGTGATTATCATGCTTGTATCCTCATAAGAATGCCTTTTAAAACATCCTAACGCAGTTTTTCGATGCTGCAAGGTTAAGCGATGGTTTTGCGGGATTGTTTCAATTTGGGAACAATAGGTGCGTTTGGGGATACTTTTTGTCTAGAATAAGAGCTAAATAATAAGCCATCCTTGGCCTAAAATATTCACTAAGGTTAATACTGCTTATCATTAATCGTCTTTTTTTGAATTTCTGTTCAGCATACTAACAGCTCGGGCAATGCAATAAGGTACTACCGAACATGCAACTGCAATCGCTGCTCCAGCGGCTTCTTGGGGAGCACTGTTAGACAAAAATAACGCTGGCAGTAACCCCATTATGAGTCCTAAGACTGAACCAATAATTACAACAAACCATAAGATGCGCATATTTAATACCTTTAAGTTATAGTTAATTAATGAAATTACTATGCACCACTATAGCCTAACATCTTTTACTTGTCTCATTTTTTGGAAGGATAATCCGTGAGATACAACAAAACCGACATGCCAAGATGCCATCCGAAATTACTACTGATTTTCTTTTTATAGATATAAATGGCAGCCTTAATAGCACTCACTTAAGCGAGTGCTATTACAGCATTAAGAGGAACTTTCAAAATGGAGATTATAATCGCGGTTGAAACTAAACTGATTTTTTCGAAGCCTGCAAATACAGTAATTCCAGACCGATTGTTGCTGCCGCCAGCGCGGTAATTTCTGACTGATCATAGGAAGGAGCAACTTCCACCACGTCCATTCCAACGATATTCAGCGGTTGCAGAGCCCGCAGAATTTTCAGCGCACGATCTGAAGTCAAACCACCGATCACTGGCGTTCCCGTACCGGGCGCAAATGCCGGATCAAGACAATCAATGTCAAAAGTCAGGTATACCGGCAGATCGCCGACAACAGATTTGATCTGCTCAACAACATCTTCAACGCTGCGATCATTCACCTGCCCTGCATCTAATACCGTGAAATCATTATCTGTATCGTGTTCAGTACGAATACCGATCTGGACAGAATGCGCCGGATCGATCAGCCCCTCGTTTGGCGCATGGTAAAACATCGTACCGTGATCAAACTTACTGCCATTAGGATAAGTATCGGTATGAGCATCGAAATGAACCAGAGCCATTTTACCGAAATGTTTCGCATGAGCGCGCAACAGCGGTAATGTGACAAAGTGATCGCCACCAAAAGTCAGCATCTTTTTGCCTGATGCCAGCACTTTCTCAGCATGAGCCTGTAGTTTGTCGCTCATATCCTGCGCATCACCAAAATTAAAGACCAGATCACCACAATCAACCACATTCAGGCGCTTGCGCAGGCTGAAGTTCCATGGCCACCGGCTGCTTTCCCAAGCCAGATTTGTCGAGACCTGACGAATAGCGGCCGGCCCGTGGCGACTACCAGCCCGACCGGATGTTGCCATATCAAAGGGTACACCGGTAATAACCCACTCCGCATCACCGGAATAAGGCTGGAAATTCAACGGGAAGCGCAGGAAGCCAAAGGCGTTTGAAACCAGAGAGTTATCGATTTGGTTTCCTAAGGAACTAATACTCATAATATATCCTCTAAAGCCTTGTGTTTAATTAACATAGGGCTTGATTACATTACGCTAACTTCACAAGAAGTCTGACTTTTTAAATAACCTTTAAAAACAACCAATTAATATCAAAAAACAGATAATTACTCATACCTACCAATATTCGGGCATATAGTATTAGACATCATTTTTTCTTGCTACACTTTTGAGGTAATTAGATGAAATAAGCGCGGCAACTATCTGGAAAAAATGGAACCCCTTAATTTAGTACACAATAACCATGCTCCAGTTACACAGATTATATAAGAATCATTGAATAGTTTCCGCTGTTCCGGTAATCAGGATTTCGATATTGGTTCCATTGGTGAATATCCGGTAACCGCTGTACATATAGATAATTCCGATGAAGGGAAATAGAAATGCCTTGTTGCGGTACGCATATGAGTAATACAAACGAAATAGGAACAGTTAACTTATCCAGAAAGAATAAAGGGAAAGGATTAAACCGAATAGAGATTAAATTAGTTTAATTTTTTCGAATAAGCGCCTGTCACAGCGCTTATTCAGTTAACGACTAATGAAAATTACTCATCTTCTAAATAAGTATAACCATACAGACCACTTTCAAACTCTTGCAGGAACTGTTCCTGTAGATTTTCAGCCAAATCGGTCGATTTCACCTGATCACGAAAGCGGGTCAGCAGTACCTGAGGCTCCAGTTTCACATATTGCAGCATATTAGCAACTGTATCGCCCTCTTCACTCTGTTGATAAGTTACTTCACCGTTTTCGCTAACGTAGACATCAACAGCTGCAGTATCACCAAACAGGTTATGCATATTACCCAGAATTTCCTGATAGGCACCAACCATAAAGAAACCGATCAGTGGCGGATTTTCCGGATCATAGGCAGGCATTGGCATTGTTGTCGCCACACCATCACCTTCAACATAATGATCGATAATACCGTCAGAGTCACAAGTGATATCCAGCAAAACAGCGCGACGATCCAGAGGTTTGTCCAACCCTTCAAGTGGCAGAACCGGGAACAGCTGATCGATCCCCCAGGCATCCGGCATGGACTGAAACAGGGAAAAGTTCACATAAAGTTTATCTGCCATGCGCTCTTGTAATTCGTCAATGATCGGACGATGAGCACGGTTACTTGGATCAAGATCCTGCTGAATACGGCGACAGATATTTAGATATAATTCTTCTGCCCAAGCTCGCTCAGATAGACTCAAAATTCCGTGGGCATACTGGGTATGAACATCGTACAGATCAAACTGACTATCATGCAGCCATTCACGCAAAGAACGCTTGTAGCCATCATCCCGCATTTCCAGCCATGTATCCCACAAACTTGTCAGAGGACGTGCAGCATCTTCTGCCGGTGGTGTCGTTTCGGTGAATTCATTACATTCCGCTCCAATAACATTGGAGACTAAAACAGTATGATGAGCCGTCAATGCACGACCAGATTCTGTGATGACAGTCGGGTGTGGCAGGCCATTTTCCTCACAGGCATCCCCAATTCCCCAGATAACGTTATTCGCGTATTCATTCAGGCCATAGTTAACGGAACATTCTGACTGGGAACGTGTACCTTCATAATCAACACCCAGTCCTCCTCCCACATCAAAACACTGAATGTTGACACCTAGTTTATGCAGCTCGACATAAAAACGGGCTGATTCGCGCACACCTGTTGCTATATCACGGATATTTGCCAGCTGGGAACCCAGATGGAAATGCAACAATTGTAGGCTATCTAGTTTTCCGGCTGATCGAAGAGTTTCAACCAGTTGTAGAACCTGTGCTGCTGCCAGACCAAATTTGGATTTCTCCCCGCCACTGGACTGCCATTTGCCCGCTCCCTGTGAAGCAAGACGCGCCCGCACACCAAGACGAGGTACGACATTAATACGTTCCGCTTCTTCCAGCACCATTGCGATCTCAGACATTTTCTCGATGACCAGATACACTTTGTGTCCCAGTTTTTCACCGATCAGTGCCAGACGGATATACTCACGATCTTTATAACCATTACAGACAATTACAGTCCGTGTCATACCTGCATGAGCCAGTACAGCCATCAGCTCAGCCTTCGAGCCAGCCTCCAGACCGACAGGTTCGCCAGAATTAGCCAGTGATTCAATCACGCGACGCTGTTGGTTCACCTTAATCGGATAGACCAGAAAGTAATCACCTTTATAACCATAGGATTCACGCGCACGTTTAAAGGCGGCATTAATGGAACGCAAACGATGTTGCAGGATCTGAGGAAAACAGAACAATGCTGGCAGCTGTAATTGTTTTTTCTCTTGTTGAACTTTCTTTACCAGATCAACAATCTCAACCTGAGCTTCCGGCAAATCAGGATTTGGACAAACACTGACATTACCCAGATCATTGACGTAGTAATAGTTGCCGCCCCAGTATGCAATATTGTAAGTCTGGCGCATTTTACGAGCGATATTATCATTCATGGCAGTCTCCTTCATGGAGTAGAGGTTTGCCTTCACCTGTAGTCAATAACCCAAGACACTATATTTAGTGTGCGTATCTTGCGCATTTATAAATGTCAGGGAATAGCATGCTCTTAAATTATAAAAACGTTTAGAGGAAGCTAAACAATATGTATATTTACGGTTTGGTAATACGGCTTCTGTCCGAAGCGACCTGTCTACTCGAATGTTTCAGGTAACATCGGAATGAATTCATATTGATAAGAAAGGAACAAGATGTGGATACATCAATGGCATAATGTGGCTGTCGGTTGTTAACAAGCAGCAAATAATGGTTCATAACCCCATTCACCCCACATGGCTTTACGAAAGCCGTTTCTCAATTGATGAGACGCAGAACACGCATAAAACGTATCCGGCAAACGCCTATAACCTGAAGTATAAAAAACCTATCAGTTATAGGGCGCTGTTTATACCTGTAATCCTACAAAATTGCAAAATGAAATTTATTGATGCCTAACAGATATAGATAAGCATATCCGATAAATTTACATCGTTATCTTTATAGAAAGTAAACAATCTCTTACTAATATAAAACACTTCCATCACTATTTATTTGGATAAATAAACCCCACCAACAAAATAACAATTTGAAAATAAAGAAAATAGTTATTTTTTGTATTCCGTCAATTCCGGGAGATATTAGGGCACAAAAGAATAAACTGGCCCATCAACAACACACAAAGAGATAACGCGCAAGAAGTTAGATTTCTTTAAACTGCACATTTCAAGGAATGACAGATAAGAAATCCAAAATGTCACGCAACAGAAGGTATTTGAAACCAAAAAAACTGGTATATTTAGTGATACTGACTTAGACTAGCCGTCTAGATGGTAAAACATCCACCCTTAAACCAAGATTATATTTAAGGTATCGAAATATAATGACTACACACCTTTTTACTTCTGAATCTGTTTCAGAAGGTCATCCAGATAAAATTGCCGACCAAATTTCCGACGCTGTTCTTGATGCAATCCTAGAACAAGATCCTAAGGCTCGTGTAGCCTGCGAAACTTATGTGAAAACCGGCATGGTTATGGTTGGTGGTGAAATCACTACCAGCGCCTGGGTTGATATCGAAGAAATTACCCGTAATACAGTACGTGAGATTGGCTACACCAGTTCAGATATGGGCTTTGATGCTAATTCCTGTGCAGTAATCAGCGCGATTGGTAAGCAATCTCCTGATATCAATCAGGGTGTAGACCGAGCTGACCCTCTGGAGCAAGGAGCAGGTGATCAGGGATTGATGTTTGGTTATGCAACCAATGAAACCGATGTTCTTATGCCAGCACCGGTTACCTATGCTCACCGTCTGGTTGAGCGTCAGGCGCATGTACGTAAAAACAATACACTGCCTTGGTTGCGTCCGGATGCCAAAAGTCAGGTTACATTCCAGTATGACAACGGCAAAATTGTCGGCATTGATGCCGTTGTACTTTCTACTCAGCATTCAGAAGAAATTGGTCAGAAAGAGCTGCAAGAAGCAGTTATGGACGAGATCATCAAGCCTGTTTTACCGGCAGAATGGCTCACTCCAATGACCAAATACTTCATCAATCCAACAGGCCGTTTTGTGATTGGTGGCCCAATGGGTGACTGTGGTCTGACAGGCCGTAAGATCATTGTTGATACGTACGGTGGTATGGCGCGTCACGGTGGTGGAGCATTCTCAGGAAAAGATCCATCTAAAGTTGACCGTTCTGCGGCTTACGCAGCACGTTACGTGGCTAAAAATATTGTTGCCGCAGGTCTGGCTGATCGCTGTGAGATTCAGGTTTCCTACGCTATCGGTGTTGCTGAGCCAACCTCTATCATGGTTGAGACGTTTGGAACTGAAAAAGTGCCAACATCAACACTGGTTCAGCTGGTACGCGAGTTCTTCGATCTGCGCCCTTATGGGCTGATCAAAATGCTGGATCTACTGCATCCAATCTATCGTGATACTGCGGCATACGGTCATTTCGGTCGTGAGCAGTTCCCGTGGGAAGCAACAGATAAAGCTGAAATCCTGCGTGATGCAGCCGGGCTGAAATAATCCTGCAATATTAAGCAATATTAAAAAGCCCGCTCATAACAAGCGGGCTTTTTTTGTATATAGAAAACCCCCTGCTAGGCAGGGGGTTCCGTAGAGCTTTCAGCGATGAGGCAGCTATAAAAACCCCTTTTGATTTGTTAAAACACCTTGCG